>JBBSVF010000314.1:0-3773 GCA_038233745.1 Gemmatimonadales bacterium | reverse complement strand
GTCTCCGCGCAGCGCGGTGTGCAGCGCGACGAGGACCTCTTCGGACAAGCGACTCGGAGGGGTGATGCTCGAGTCGTGGGCCATCATCATGCGTGCGAACGGCTCGGCGTGACGGAGGGGACGGCGAATGTCTGACTGGAATCGCCGGCCGTGAAGCGACGAATGTTTATCGCGGACGCGTTCACGTCAAGTATGAGCCGCGGAATGACGTGGCTTTCATGGTCCCCCTCTTGCTTCGATCACTCCCTCTACCCGTCACCACCGATGCGATGATGCTTCGAGATCGGCCTACGACGTGAACAATCTCGGCGTCCTCATCTTTTCCTGCGACCCGCTGGCAGGGGCGCTGCTCGGAGCGTCAGTCGAGCTGGCGGGCCTTCAGCCTTTCTTCTCGATGCCCGACGAGTCGGAGCGTGCCGCGCTGCTTCGGGTACGGCCGCGCGTGGTGCTCATCGACTGTGATCACGAGGAGGCATGCCGGGAGACGTTCGTGGGGCCGGCGCTGATGACAGGTTCGGAAGTGATCCTGTTCCGCTCCGATCGCACGGCAATCGACCGCACCGAATTCGCTTCGCGACTCAAGCTGGTCGTGATGCACATGCCCATCGAGCACGACGCACTCGCCGAGATTCTTCGCGAGCGCTCGCGCTAAGCGATGATCAGGGCGCCGCGCGCATTTCGCCCGTGATGCGGCGCGTGAATGCCGATTGCGCGTCGCACGCATCGCAGTTGTCGCACTGCCACTCGGGCGCCACGTCTTCGCCAAAGTAGTCCAGGAGAAATCGCGTACGGCAGCGCGCGCTCTGGCAGTAGTTCACCATCTGCTGGAGCTTCGCGCGGTCCTGCACCCGCCGCTCCTCGTAATCCGTGAGGTCGGCGCTGAGATCCACCGTCGTGAGACGGCTCTGCAATCGTTCCCAGCCACCCCCGCGATGCTCGCGTACCAGTCCGTGCCGCTTGAGCAGCACCAGCACGATCCTGGCCTTGCGACGGGCGACGCCGGACTGCTCCGCGAGCGTGACGAGTTCCACTCGCTCTCCCAATGGGTGTTGCTCCAGTACGATGGCCACCTTCGCGGCCTCCTCCACGTCCGGATACTTGCCCCCAAGGAAGTACGACTGTACGCGTGAATCCTCCACGCGGTAAAGAATCGCGCACACTGCGGGGAGGCCATCGCGTCCGGCACGGCCGGCCTCCTGATAGTACGACTCCACCGATCCCGGAAATTGGTAGTGAAGCACGAAGCGCACGTCGCGCTTGTCGATGCCGAGTCCGAAGGCGTTCGTGGCGATCATCGCGTCCAGCTCTCCCCTCATGAAGGCATCCTGCACCGCCTTCCGCTCGGCCGGCGCGAGCCGGCCATGATAGAGCCCAATCCGAACCGAGTCCTTGAGCATTGCATGCAGCCGCTCGGCTTCCTTGACGGTGGCCGTATAGATGATGCCGCAGCCCTGGCCGGACTCGAGCATGCGCATCACCTCGGCGTCCTTGGACGCGCTGTTCACGGTGCGCCGGATCTCGAACCGCAGATTCGGACGCGCAAAGCCCGTGACGGTAGTGTGCGGATCGCGCATGCCCAACTGCCGGATGATGTCGGCGCCCACTTCGGCGGTCGCAGTGGCGGTGAGGGCGAGTACTGGGGGGCTGCCCAGCCGGCGGACGATTGAGCCCAGCACGAGATAGTCGGGACGGAAGTCGTGCCCCCACTGACTCACGCAATGCGCTTCGTCCACCACGAAGAGACTCACCCTGCGCGTGAGCAGACGCTCGAAGAAGTCGCGGTCCTTGAACCGTTCGGGAGTGAGATAGAGGATCTCTCCTTCGCCGGCAGACACCTGCCGCTCCGTCTCGCGCTCTTCGCTGGCGCTCAGATGCGAGTGCATGGCCATGGCGTCCACACCCTGCGCCTGCAGCTTGTCCTGCTGATCCTTCATGAGGGCAATGAGTGGGCTCACGACGATGGTGAGCCCGGGCAGGAGCAGTGCGGGCAACTGGTATACGAGGGACTTGCCGCTGCCGGTGGGCATGACGACGAGGGCATCGCGACCCTGGAGGACGGCCTCCACGGACTCCCACTGGCCAGGGCGGAAATCGGAATGGCCGAACCGGTCGCGCAGGGTTGTGAGCGCGACTGTGCTGCTGACGTCAGATGTCATGGCGCCCCGAAATGGCAGAAACCGGGCCCGCGCAGGTTGGATGTTCGCGGGGTGATCTGTGTGGCATATTGGCCGCTGATGACGATCTCCGTTCTCGTACCCAGCTATCGCCGCACCAGCGACCTCGCGCGGTGCCTCGGCGCCTTGCGCGTGCAGACTCACGCGGCGCACGAGGTGCTCGTGGTGCTGCGCGACACAGATTCGGTCTCGCAGGAACTGGTGCGGGATCTGGCCGCTGAGTGGGGGGCGCTGCGAAAAGTGGATGTGACGCGCGGCGGTGTGGTGGCGGCGATGAACGCAGGACTGTCGATGGCGACCGGCACGCTGCTCGCACTTACCGACGATGATGCGGAGCCTGCGCCGGACTGGCTCGAACGGCTGCGCGACGCGATCCGCGAGGCACCGGACGTCGCCGGTGCGGGGGGGCGTGACGAGCAGGCTGGCGTAACGAACTCGCGCGATGATGTCGGACGCCTGCAGTGGTTCGGCCGGCTGGTGGGAAACCACCACATCGGCACGGGCCCGGCTCGATTCGTGGATGTGCTGAAGGGAGTGAATTGCGCATTCCGGACATCATTGGTGCGCGAGATCGGCTTCGATGAGCGACTGCGTGGCGCGGGGGCGCAGGTGCACTGGGAACTCGCGCTCTGCCTGCGGTTGCGCGCAGCCGGATGGCGTCTCGTGTATGATCCCGCGATCTGCGTAACGCATCATGTGAGCGCCCGGCATGACGCCGATCAGTTGCATCGCGGACGCTTTGATGAGGCGCCGCTGGCTGATGCAGTCCACAACGAGACGCTGATTCTCACGGAGCTGCTCCCACCTACCCGGCGGCTCGCGTACCGGATGTGGAGCGCGCTCGTGGGCACGGCTGTGGAGCCTGGACTGCTGCAGTTGCCGCGTGTCATGCGTCGAGATGGCGTGCGCGGTGGCCTGAGACGATGGCGAGCGACGCGGGCCGGACGGCGGTCGGGGCGCGCGGCGGCCGGGACACTTCGGCAGGGCGACTGGCGCGATTCGCTGCGCTGATCAGGCCACGTCCAGCGGCTCGAGCTGCTCGAACCGCGTGCCCAGCCACATGCTCACCAGCGCAAGCTCGGCACTGATCAACACGCAGAATGCGACGATGCCGAGCATCCATCCGCGCGAGCCTGCGTGGAGAAACAGACCGAGCCCGGCAGCGGCGCCAATCGGTAATGCCAACACCACGACGGTGCTCACGAGCATCAGGATCATGCCAAGGATGCCCTGGCCGATCATCTCGGGACCTGTGTTTCCGGCTGGCGACGCGAGCGCTGGAAAAGTGAGCGTGATGGCGTTGGAGATCGCGAACGACACGATGCTCGCCAGCAGCGTGGCGGGAATGGCGAGCAGCGCGACGGCCGCACTGCCCCGCGTACTCAGTGGGCTCGCGGAGAAGTGCCACGCCACCAACGCTGCGATCACGAGTAAGTATTCGCAGAGCGCCACGAAGCTGGCCGTACTCACGGTTTCCGCGATCACGATGTGGTCGGCCGGCAGCGGGAGGGTCTTGTACAGCGACAGGTCGGCGAGGCTGGTGCGGAGGTCGCTCACGACCATTCGTGGCGCCATGAGCAGCCCCCAGATGGCGAGCAT
>JBBSVF010000313.1:0-3796 GCA_038233745.1 Gemmatimonadales bacterium | reverse complement strand
TGGCGTCCACCACGTTGTTGATGCTGCGCGAGCCCACCGAAGCCAGCCGCTCCGCGAGCCACGGCGGACTTGCGGCCACCCTCACGCCCCGGATCACGACGCCCATGTAGCGGCTCGCAAGTCGTGAGTCCTCCAGATGCATCACAATGCCGCCGGCGTTGCCCGCACGACGAAAACGCTTCGGTTCCAGTATCGCGATCTGCTCTGCATCCACAACGGGCAGGGTGAGTGCGCGACCGGTAAGCGCCGCCAGCTCGCGCGCCACGCCGAGGTGCGAGAGCAGATCGGGGCGATTGGGCAGAACGTCGAGGACGAGTCGTGCGTCGCCCACCGGCATGGCCGACAGAAATGGCGTGCCGGGCGCCACGTCGAGATCCAGTTCCATGATCCCGTCGTGCTCCTGCCCCAGCCCCAGCTCCCGTGCGCTGCAGAGCATGCCGTTGGAGGTCTGCCCGCGAATCTTCCGCTTTTCGATCTTCAGACCACCGGGCATCACCGTTCCGGTGGGTGCGAAGGGATAGAGCTTACCCGCCGTCACGTTCGGCGCGCCGCACACCACGTCCAGCAGCGTGCCTGTGCCGGCATCCACGCGTGTGATGTGGAGATGATCGGAGTCGGGATGCGCCGATGCCTCCACGACGCGCCCGATCACGATCGGCGCGAGATCACCTCGCAGCGGAACGACCTCTTCCACCGTGGCGGTATGCTCGGTGAGCAGGTCGCGCAATTCCGTTGCGCTCTCGCTTCCGGGAACGAAGGCGTGCAGCCAGTCGACGGAGACATTCATCGTGCCACCTGCGAGAGAAAGCGCATGTCGGAATCGTAAAGCAGGCGGATGTCCGGGAGCCCGTAGCGCTGCATCGCAATGCGTGCGGGCCCCATGCCGAATGCCCAGCCGGTGTATCGCTCACTGTCGACGCCGGCCGCCTCAAGCACCGACGGATGTACCATTCCCGAACCGAGAATCTCCATCCAGCCCGTGCCCTTGCACGCGGAGCATCCCGCGCCGTTGCAGATGCGGCATTCCACATCCATTTCAGCGGACGGTTCGGTGAAGGGGAAGTAGCTGGGACGGAACCGTGTGCGTGCCGTCCCGAAGAACCGCTGAGCGAAGTGCGTGAGCGTGGCCTTGAGATCCACGAACGAGATGCCCTCATCCACCGCGAGCCCCTCGATCTGTGCGAACGCTGGGGCGTGCGAGGCATCGAAGGGATCGCGGCGGAACACCGTGCCCGGCGCGAGCACACGGACCGGTGGGGCGAAGCGCTGCAGCGTGCGCACCTGCACGGGCGAGGTGTGCGTGCGCAGCACCTGTCCCTCGCCCAGATACAGTGTGTCGTGCAGATCCATCGCCGGGTGATCGGCGGGAAAGTTGAGTGCGCCGAAGTTGTACCACTCCGATTCGCTCTCCGGGCCCAGCGCCACCGTGAAGCCGAGCTCGCGGAAGATGCCGACGATCTCGTCGATCACGAGGGTCACGGGATGCATTCCGCCCTGCCATGCGCGGCGGGCCGGCATCGAGGGGTCGATCGCGGGACCGGCGACCTTCGTGGCGGCCAGCGCGGCACGGCGCGCCTCCAGCGCGGCGGTGAGCGAGGACTTCGTCTCGTTGAAGGCGCGCCCCGCATCGCGACGCGCGTCGGCGGGCAGCGTCCCAAGGGCCTTCTGCAGCGTCAGCAGTTCACCGCGGCGATCTCCGAGGAAGCGCACGCGGCGCTCCTCCAGCGAGCCGGCATCGGCGGCGGCAGAGAGCTCCGCGGCCCCGCGGGAGGCGAGATCCGCCGCGGCGGCGAGGTACTGCTCGAGCGTGGGAGAGTCTGGGAGCATCATCAAGGGGGAGAAACGATTCGGCGGCGGCATGACCGAAGTCGCGCCGCCGCCGAAAGTCCTGCGTGACCCAGATGGTTACGCAGCGTTCAGCGCAGCGCGCGCAGCGTCGGCGATGGCGCCAAATGCCATCGGATCGTGCACGGCGAGATCCGCGAGGATCTTGCGATCCACCTGGATTCCCGCCTTGATCACGCCGCTCATGAACACACTGTAGCTCATGTCGTGAAGGCGAGCGGCAGCGTTGATGCGGATGATCCACAGCTTGCGGAAATCGCGCTTCTTGTTCTTGCGATCGCGGTACGCGTACTTCCAGCCGCGCTCCACGTTCTCCTTCGCGGCCTTCCACAGCTTGGAACGAGCGCCGAAGGCGCCCTTGGCGTGCTTGAGAATCTGCTTCTTGCGCTTGAGGCGCGGAACATTCGATACGGCGCGTGGCATAGTCGTCTCTCCTTACGAGGCCTGGATGAGGCGCTTGATGCGCTTCTGTTCGCCGTTGGTCGCGATGAGGCCCGCCTTGCGCAGGTTTCGCTTCCGCTTGGACGTCTTCTTGGTGAGGATGTGGCTCTTGAACGCCTTGAAGCGCTTGACCTTGCCGGTCCCGGTAAGTTTGAAGCGCTTTGCGGCGCCCGAATGGGTCTTCATCTTGGGCATTAGTGCACGCTCTCGTTATTTGGGCGTGAGAATCATTGTCATGGACTTCCCTTCCAGCCGACCGGCGCTCTCGATCTTCGCCACGTCGGCCAACGAACTGCTCACCCGATCGAGCACGAGCTGGCCGAGCTCGGGATGGGCGACCTGCCGACCACGGAACATCATGGTCACTTTCACCTTGTTCTTCTCCTCGAGGAACCGCCGAGCGTGCCGGGTCTTCGTGTCGAAGTCGTGATCATCGATGCCAGGACGGTATTTCACTTCCTTGAGCTCGATGACGTGTTGCTTCTTCTTCGCGACGCGCGCCTGCTTGGCCATCTCGAACTTGTACTTGCCGTAGTCCATGATGCGAACGACGGGCGGCCGTGCCGTTGCGGCGACTTCCACAAGATCCAGCCCGGCTTCCTCTGCCATGCGGAGCGCGACGTCGACCTCGAGAATCCCGAGCTGCGAACCGTCGGCGCCGATGACGCGGACCGGACTGATGCGGATCATGCGATTGACCCGCACGCGCTTGGTGGTATCCTGAATACTCGTAACCTCGGAATGAATGAACGAAAAAACGCGGACCCTTCAGCTGAAGAGTCCGCGAGCACGTATCACCGGCCGATCGCGCATGCGCGACGGCCGGATGTCGTCACTGGACTCCTGCAGCACACCTCGCATGCTGCGAGGGCCGGAGGGTGGGAGCCGAAGCTCCACTTAGCTTGTTGTCTTCACGCAAGTTAGCCCGGCTGGTCCGCCTGTCAAGTCAGGCGGCCCCGGCGTTTCCGGCGGCGCGCTCCACTTCCACGACGTAGCCCGTCCCCTCCGCATGCACCCGGCCCCACGCATGCTCGGCGTCGTGCTCGAACATCACCGTCCATCCGTCGGACGCCGCCTCCGCGAACAGTCGGCGTTTCGTCTCCAGCGTGACGAGCGGCTCCACATCGTATCCCATGATCCAGGGCAGCGGAATGTGCGCCGCCGTGGGTGCGAGATCGGCCAGAAAGAAGAGACGTTCATCGCCCGACGTGACCAGGATGCCCTGATGATGCGGGGTATGGCCGGGCGTGCGACGGAGCGAGATGCCGGGCAGGATCTCCCGGTCATCCGGTACGAGCTCCAGTCGACCGGCCGCACGAAGCGGGTCGAAGTTGTGCGGGAAGTAGCTGGCCGCCGTGCGTTCGTTCGTGTCGTGGGCCCAATCCCACTCGCCCTGTCGCACCACGTAGCGGGCATTCGGGCACGACAGCGCCGCGTCGCCATTCTCGCCGCGCCGCGTGTTGCCGCCGGCGTGGTCGAAATGAAGGTGACTGCTGATGACGACATCCAC
>JBBSVF010000312.1:0-3825 GCA_038233745.1 Gemmatimonadales bacterium | reverse complement strand
CGCGGGGGCCGGTAGTGCCGAAGATCAGGCCGCCCAGTCCGTCGAGCATGGCGTTCTTCGGCTGTGCCGCGGCCGGGACGGCGGAGGTTGAGGCGGAGGCTCTGGGTTTCGGCACAGGTGCCGCTGCCGGCGCCGCATTCGCGGAGGCCTGCGCGCGTGCCTGCAGCAGTTCCATCGCCGATTCCCGATCCACTTCTGTTTCGTACACTCCTGCCACGATCGACTGCTGGATCAGCGTGGAACGCTCATCGGCGGTGATCGGGCCGATCTGCGAGCCGGGCGGCAGGATGAAGGCTCGCTGCGTGATGCCGGGCGAGCCATTCGCCTGGAGCAGCGACACCAGCGCTTCGCCAACGCCCAGCTCCTGAATTGCCTGTTCGATGTTCAGGGCGGGGCTGGGGCGCATCGTGTCGGCCGTGGCCTTCACGGCCTTCTGGTCGCGCGGCGTGAAGGCGCGCAGCGCGTGCTGTACGCGGTTGCCGAGCTGGCCCAGCACCTTGTCAGGGATGTCGATCGGGTTCTGCGTCACGAAGTAGACGCCGACGCCCTTGGAGCGAATCAGCCTCACGACCAGTTCCACCTTCTCGAGCAGCGCCGGTGGTGCATCCGTGAAGAGCAGATGTGCCTCGTCGAAGAAGAACACCAACTTCGGCTTGTCGGGATCACCCACTTCCGGAAGCTGCTCGAACAGCTCGGAGAGCAGCCACAGGAGGAATGAGGCGTACAGGCGCGGACTGTTCATCAGCCGGTCAGCGGCCAGCACATTCACGACGCCGCGCCCGTCCACCGTCTGCATCAGATCGGCGATGTTGAGCATCGGTTCGCCGAAGAAGTGCTGGCCCCCCTGCTGCTCGATCTGGAGCAGTCCGCGTTGAATGGCACCGATGCTGGCTGACGAAACGTTGCCGTACTGCGTGCGGAACTGTGCGGCGTTGTCGCCCACGAACTGCAGCATCGCGCGCAGATCGGCGAGGTTGAGCAGGAGCAGCCCATTGTCATCGGCGATCTTGAAGACCATCGCCAGCACGCCTTCCTGTGTGTCGTTGAGATTCAGCAGGCGCGAGAGCAGCAGCGGCCCCATGTCGGACACGGTGGCGCGCACGGGGTGACCCTGCTCGCCGAACACATCCCAGAGCGTCACCGGACAACCGCGGAAGTCGGGCGTCGGCAATCCGTTCTTCTCGATGTGCGCACGCAGTTTGTCGGAGAGCTGGCCCGGCTTCGAGATGCCGGCCAGGTCGCCTTTCACATCCGCCATGAACACCGGCACACCGATGCGCGAGAACCCCTCGGCCATCACCTGCAGAGTGATTGTCTTGCCGGTGCCGGTGGCGCCCGTGATGCAGCCGTGGCGATTGGCGAGGGCCGGAAGGAGCGCGAGGTCGGTGTCGCCAGCGCGGGCGATGAGAATGGGTTCGGTCATGCCGGAGGGTAATGCGGGTACGGGTGGGGGAACAAGAGTGGGGCACGCGAGGCGGAGGGAGTCATGAAGACTCAAGGCAGCCATACGGCACCATGCGGATCGATCATTTCACAACGGACGCGCAGCCACTCGGCGAGATCACTCTCCGAAGTACGCTGCGATGCCACATCGACCATGAGCCCCACGACGTCGGCCTCCGGAACATTCAGTACGACTCCGTTGGTGCCCAAGAAGACGTACATCGCGAGGAAGGCGACGCGCTTGTTGCCGTCGGCGTATGGGTGACTTCCCGACAAGCCGAATCCATACGCGGCAGTCAGATCGAAAATGTCGGCGGCGTCGTCGTGCGCCCATCGGTTGCGCGCTCTGGCCAGCGCCGACTCCAGCGCGTTCTCGTCGCGGATGCCGAAGAGGCCGCCGTGCTGCTGCAGCTGACTGAAGTGGATCGCATCGATGACAGATCGTGCGATCCAGACAGGCTCAGGGCGCACCTCTCTCTACCGAGCGAGCTCCCGAAGCGCGTTTCGATATTGCTCGCTGGCGCGCTCGTAGACGGCCATTGCCGTCTCGAACGCGGGATCCAGCGTCGTGAGCAGAATCCCGCGATCAGTCTCGACGATGAATGCCTCATCCCCTGCGGCCATCTGGTAGCGATCTGCCATGTCCTTCGGAATGGTGACCGTAACGGAGCCGCCCGCCCGACGCATCGCGACTTTCTTGATCATTTCGCCTCGCTTGCGTGTTGTAGCATAAAAGTATGACCAATATCCCGGCCCGTCAATGCCCCACTCCCGGAGTGGCTCACGAAGGGCGCGCAGCGTACTGGATCGCGTCGAGAATGCATGAATGCCGCAGTGATCCCGGAAGCACGAACACCCTCGGTGATGTCCTGAATGCGAACAATCGATAGAGATGAAAGTGGTGCGACAGCTCCTCGGACACACGCACCTCGTTGCGCGACGCGAAAAACGGGGTACTCGCTCCGAAGCGTGTGGTCTTCACCTCGATAAAACGCTCTCGCCCGTTGCTGTCGAAAGAAACGATATCGTAACCGAGTCCATCGCCTTGTGTGCGGGAGACGTGTTCGATGCGGTTGGCAAGGTCAGTTCTTCCCTCCTCACGCAGCCGTCGATCCTCGAGCTCCAGCGCGAACAGCTCGCCCGAAGCGCCGAGTGAGACATTGCGCGCCTCGCGCTCCAGGTAATCGACAGCCCGACGTATGACTGGCGTCGTGGAGCGCGCATCACGAACCGCTGATCGATCACGTCGCGGTGCATCGACGAAGGTCTCCGCAATCGAGGCGACCAGACGCGGTACGGCCGCAGGTGCGGAAACGGCAGCGGACGCTGCCTGCTCAAGGTCCACGCTGGAGGCTATACGCAGCTCGATCTCGTCGCGCAGCAGCTCCTGGTAGTTGCCGCGCGGTTTGTAGCCATCGATGTATGGAAAGCCGAATTCGATCAACACGGCACTGATGTTCGCGTGCTTGAACTCGATGGCGCCCGACGTGCGATTGCGGAGCATTCGCTGAAGGGTGCGGTTGTGCTCCGCCTTGCTGTACGGCTCGCCGCGCAGCTCGTGCTCAAGCATCACGAGGTAGTCGCTTACGGTTGCAGCGACTTCCTCTGCCGACCAGTCCTCAGCCAACCGCACCTCCGCGGTGCCACGGCCCCACCATCACGGCCGCTTCCCCCACTCCGGACTCGCGGGCTCCTTCCTCAACCGCTCCACCGGATTCGCCGCCAGCATCCGCATCGCCTCCGCCACCGCACGCTCCAGCTGCGGATCATGCCCCGCGATCACCTGCGCCGGCCAGTTCTCCACCTCGATGTCCGGCGCCGTTCCCACATTCTCCACGTCCCACTTCCCCGCGCGATTGAAGAACCCGCCGCGCGGCGCAATCATCGACCCGCCATCCACGAAAAGGGGCGTGTCCCACGTCCCCACGAGCCCGCCCCACGTCCGCTTGCCAACCAGGGGCCCGATCTTCCGCGCCTTGAACATGTATGGCATGAGATCGCCTCCCGATCCGGCCATCTCGTTCACGATCATCACCTTCGGTCCCCACAACCCCGCCGCGGGCGACGTGAAGGGATATCGCGCCCCCACGGGATTGTTGAAGTAGCCATCGAAGTCCCGCTGCAGCAGGTCGATGATGTAATCAGCCGCCGACCCGCCACTGTTATACCGCTCATCGATCACCGCACCGAGCTTGTCCTGCTGCGCGAAGTAGTAGCGATTGAATGACGTATATCCAGGCTGCGAAGTGCTTGGGACATACACGTAGGCGATCCGTCCGCCGCTCAGCGAATCAACGATCCGACGGTTGCGCTCCACCCACGCCCGCGTCCGCAGCCCAGTCTCGTTCGCCACCGGCACCACAGTCACCTTCCGCACGCCGG
>JBBSVF010000311.1:0-3829 GCA_038233745.1 Gemmatimonadales bacterium | reverse complement strand
CGTCGCTCGATGGTGGAGCCCAATGCGCGTGGGGCTCACGAGATTCGCTGCGTCTGGCGCGAGGTGCTGGATCAGCTCTGAGGCGCACGACCCGCGTGGCAGTGTGACCGGAGTGATGGTGGCGGCTGGGGCGAGCCGCCGCTTCGGGGGGAACAAGCTGCTGGCGATGCTCGGGACAGCGCCGGTGATCCGCTGGAGCGCTGAAGCGGTGCTAACGCATGTGGATGCGCTCGTGGTGGTGGTGCCGCCCGGAGCGGACGGTCTAGGGAAGGCCCTCGAAGCTCTCCCGTGCCGTTTTGTGGAGCATGCGGGCCATGCGCGCGGCATGGGGTCGAGCATCGCGGCCGGCGTCGCCAGTGCGGGAGCGCTCAGCGATGCCGTGTGTCTCACGCTCGCCGACGAGCCGCTGCTGCGCGGAGAAGTGGTATCGCGCTGCGTGGCGGAGTGGCGACGGACGGGTGCCCCGGCGGTGCGCGCCGTGTATGACAACGGCCCCGGGCATCCGGTGGTCTTCGGGCGGGAATGCTACGCGGCGTTGGCGCGGTTCGATGGAGATACCGGAGCGCGGAGCGTTCTGGAGGCGCTGGGCGACGCGGTGGTCACCGTGCAGGTGCCTGGCGCAGCTCCCGTGGACGTCGACACGCCGGAGGCTCTGGCGGTTGCGGCCCGATTCCTGAACGTGGGGCCCTGACACCCACCCGGAGCTTTCGATGGCCAAGTGCGATGTATGCGGCAACGACTACGACAAGGCGTTCACGGTGACGATGAACGGCAAGACCAACACCTTCGATGCCTTCGAGTGTGCCATCCACCTGCTGGCGCCGAAGTGCGCGCATTGTGGCTGCACGATCATCGGCCATGGCGTGGAAGGTGACGGCATCTTCTACTGCTGCGCCCGCTGTGCACACAAGGAAGGCGTGACGGGCGTGGACGACCGCGCGGACTGATCAGTGCTTGCCCCGGTCGGGTGAGGGGGCGACCTTCCGGGGGTCATTCTCACCCGGTGCATGCACACTCGACTTCAGGAACTGTTCGACGTGATCGACCGCGAGCGTGGCGAGCTGCTTGCCGCGGCGCGAGCGGTGCCGATGGCACAACTCCGGACGCGCCCCGGCGAGGGGCGGTGGAGCATTGCGGAGAATCTCGCGCATCTGGAGCGTGTCGAGCGCGGAGTGGTTCGGCTGCTCACCCTGCGGCTCACTGAAGCGCGCGCTCAGGGGCATCCCGCGGAGACAGATTCCAGCTCGATCGTGGGCTGTCTCGACGACCGTGGGCTGGATGACCGGCAAACGCGGCGCCTGGCCCCTCCCAGGGTGGAACCCGATCCGGAGGTAGCCGCCGCCGAGGATCTTGTGGAGCGACTCGAGCGTTCGCGGGTACAGTTGCGGGAGGCGGCCTCGATCGGCGACGGGCTCGCGCTCGGCAGCCTCCATCATCCCCACCCGGTGCTCGGGGACATTTCCCTGTACGAGTGGATCCGATTCGTCGGCCTCCACGAGCTCCGGCATCGTTCACAGATCACCGAGGTCGTCGAGGTGATCACCCATCCGTCATTTCAGGAGACACGCACATGATCCGTCGTTCACTCAGCATGCTGTCACTGCTCGCCGTGGCCGCTGCGCCCCTGGCCGCGCAGCAGATGAATCACGACCCCGACAAGAAGGTGACGGACGGCGGGCTTCCCACGGGCTGGATGGGGCGCACTGACCGCGACAACGCGAAGATCGCAGATGCGAAGTTCGTGACCATGGGCAAGGGCTATCACGTCACCTCCGGGCCCGCAGCGATCTACTGGCAAAAGACCGGCGCGACGAAGGGTCCGTACATCGCGACCGCCGCCATGATGCAGACGAAGGCACCCAGCCATCCCGAAGCGTACGGCATCTTCTTCATGGGCAAGGGGCTGGATGGTGCAGAGCAAAGCTACGGCTATCTGCTCGTGCGTGGCGACGGCAAGGTGATGGTGAAGCATCGCGAAGGAAAGGACGTCAAGACCATTCTGGACTGGACCGAAAGCTCGGCGGTGAACAAGGCCGACGCGAATGGCAAGGCGACGAACACCCTCACCGTGGATGCCTCGCGCTCGGATTCGGTGCGGCTCAAGGTGAATGGCCGGCAGGTAGCGGCGCTGCCCGGTTCGCGCACAGGCCCCACGGACGGCATCGTGGGCTTGCGGGTGAATCACAATCTGGACGTGCACGTGGACGCGTTCACGATCGAGAAGCGGTAGGGATTTTTGAGGGTGGGGGTAGCGGAACGGTGCATTTGGATACAATATTGTGTGCCAATTCTCCACTCCTACCCGTCTCTTCATGCTCGTTCCCGCCCTGCTGATCGTCGCAGCGCTCGCGTCGCCCGCGGCCGCTGGTCGTCCCTCGCGACACCGCCAGCCGGCGCCTCGGCCTGCGCAGACCACATACAGTGGCCGAGCGCACGAGCTGGCTGTCGCACCGCCACGGCTGGAGGAGACCGGCAGCGTGGACGGACTGCTGAACGAGCCCCAGTGGGCCGCGGCGGCGCTGCTCACCGGGTTCAGCCAGTTCGCGCCCAATGACGGGGCGGCAGCCGAAGATTCCACGGAAGTGCTGGTGTGGTACTCGGCCACGGCCATTCACTTCGGCATCCGTGCCTTCGAGCGCCATGGCGCGCCTCGCGCCACCCTCGCCGATCGTGATCATATCGGCAGCGACGATGGCATACAGCTACTGCTCGGCACCTTCAACGACCGGCGCCAGGCGACAGTGTTCGGCGTCAACCCACTCGGGGTGCAATCGGACGGCACCTTAGTGGAGTCCAATCAGAGCCGGAACGGGGGCCTGAGTGGCGGGCCCGTGGGCCGCGATCCTGCGGACCTCAGTCCCGACTTCGTGTTCCAGTCGCGGGGACGCGTGACGCCGGAAGGCTATGTGGTGGAGATCCGCATTCCCTTCAAGAGCCTCAAGTACCAGACCGCGTCCGTGCAGACGTGGGACATCAACATCACGAGGCAGGTGCAGCATTCCGGACACGAGGACAGCTGGGTGCCGGCGCGACGATCGGGACTCAGTTTCCTGGCGCAGTCCGGGACCCTCACCGGCCTCACCGACCTGCATCGCGGGCTGGTGGTGGATCTGAATCCGGAGATCACGCAGCGGACGGTGGGCGTGCCGCCTTCAGTGGTCGGCACGGGCCGATACGATGCCGCGCGTCCGCAGCTCGGCGGCAATGTGCGCTGGGGCATCACCAACAACCTCGTGCTGAATGGCACCATCAAGCCGGACTTCTCTCAGATCGAGTCCGATGCGGGGCAGGTGGTGTTTGACCCGCGCAATGCGCTGTTCTTCGCCGAGAAGCGGCCGTTTTTTCTGGAGGGCAGCGAGCAGTTCGCGACGCCTCACAACCTTATCTATACGCGTCGCATCGTGCAGCCCAGCGCGGCGGTGAAGCTCACCGGCAAGGTGTCCGGCACCAACGTTGCTTTCCTGAGTGCGGTTGACGCCGCGGGTGCAGGGTCGGCGACGCTGACGGATCATCCCGTGTTCACGCTGTTGCGCGTGCAGCGCGATCTCGGTGCAGCCAGCCGGCTGGGTGTGGCCTTCACCGACCGCACGCAGGGCGACCTCGGTAATCGCGTGGCGGATGTGGACGGCAGCACCATCTTCTCGCGGGTGTGGAGCGTGCAGGGCCAATACGCGCAGAGCTTTACGCGGAGTGCCACCTCGAGTGTGTCGGCGCCGCTCTGGCGCGCGGCGCTCAATCGCAACGGAAAGCAATTCGGTGTCACCTACGCTCTGGATGGTGTGGATGAGAGCTTTCGGACACTCAGTGGGTTCATCAATCGTCCCGGCAT
>JBBSVF010000310.1:0-3842 GCA_038233745.1 Gemmatimonadales bacterium | reverse complement strand
GAGGTGGTGCCACCTTTCGCAGCAGGCCGATCAGCATCCGGCGCACTTCCTGTGTCCGCTCGCTGAGCACCGCGTGCTGTTCCTCGCGCAGCAGGCCCAGATCGCGCGCCACGAGCAGGTGGTATCGCGTCTCGAATGCGGACCCGAGTGCGATCTGCAGAAAGCGCGCGAACTCACGTTCGCTGGCTTTTCCGGCGCCCTCCGCGATGTTCGACGGCACCGAGAGCGCGGCGCGCCGTAGCTGACTCGCGAGCGTGACGCCCGCGGTGCGCCGGAATGTCTGCGCCACGAAATGACATTCCAGCGAGAGCCGGTGTGCCTTCTGCCAGACGATGAGTCGCTCGAAATCCTGCATGCCAGGCATTCTGGCGGCACGCGTCCGTGGAAGCGCCATCGTCGGAGTTCGGTTAGCACCGAAAAATACATGAGCTGATACGGACCGCCGAGTCCTGCAGCTCCTTCGCTATGCTCAGGAGGACGGCACCCCCATCCGAGCATCGGTCCCTGCACGTCGCCGTAAAACACTGGCAACCGACAGCTGACAGCCGAGCGCTCCCCAGTCGAACACAAAGCCCGGCCCGCCGCCGTTGAACACTGGCAACCGACAGCTGACAGTCGAGCGCTCCCCTGCCGAGCACAAATCCCGGTCCGTCGCCGTTGAACACTGGCAACCGACAGCTGACAGCCGAGCGCTCCCCAGCCAAGCACGAATGCCAGCCCGTCGCCGTAAACCACTGCAGACTGACAGCCGAGCACTGCAGATCCTTCGCTGCGCTCACGGCGACGGCGGTACTCTGGCCGAGCGCTGCAGATCTTCTCTGCGATCAGGATGCCGGCGCGACCCGACTCAGACCCGACTGCGAATGAACTCCGGCGTCAGCCCCTGCATCGCTACCCCGATCACCGTGAACCAGTCGAGCATCAGCATCACTCCCACAACACAGAGCAGCACCCCGCTGACTTGCGTCACCTTGGCGAGGTAGGGTCGCAGACGGGTGACGGTGTCCAGAAACCTCTCCACCGCCACAGCGGCGATCACGAACGGGATCGCCAGTCCGAGCGAATATGCCAGCAGCAACCCCAGCCCGCGCCAGAGATCCGCCTGCGCCGCGGTGTACGTCAGGATCGCACCGAGAATCGGTCCGAGACACGGGGTCCACCCCGCGCCGAACGTCACCCCCACCAGCACGCTCCCGAGATATCCCAGGGGTTTGTCGGCGAGATGCATTCTTCGCTCGCGATCGAACGGCGAGACCCGCAGCACGCCCAGCAGATAGAGCCCGAACAGCACGATCAGCAATCCGCCGATGCGCGTGATCCACACACGGTAGCGGAGGAGCAACTGCCCCAGGACAGTCGCGCTGGCCCCGAGTGCCACGAAGATGAGTGTGAAGCCGAGGACGAACAGCAGCGCGTGCGTGAGGGCAGCACGGCGCGAGTGCGCAAGATCGTCAAACCCCACCCCCGTAACGAAGGTGAGATAGCTGGGTATCAGGGGCAGTACACAGGGCGACAGGAAGCTCAGCAGCCCCGCGGTGAATGCGAGGATGAGTCCGACGCTGGCGGGTTCGGCCATCAGGTCCTCGACTGTGTCGGCAACCGGTCCGACAGGTAACTTTTTCTCGATGCGTGCCCGTGGGCGCATCCCACCAGAGATCGCGAAATGTATCGTCGCGCCGCCGCGCTGGCTCGTCATCCGCTGTTCGTCGCTGCCCTGCTGCTCGCGGCCGTTGGTGCGCCGGTGCGCGCGCAGGCGCGGTTGGGGACGATCGAGGGCACGGTGTCGGACTCCTCGAGTGGCGAGCGTCGGCCTGGCGCAACGGTGATCGTGCTCGGCACCACCCGTGGCGCCGTGAGCGACGAGAATGGCCGGTTCACCATTGCGGACATCGCGGCCGGATCGACGACGCTGCGCGCGCGGCAGTTCGGCTACCGTCCAGTGACGGTCACGATCGACGTGCGCGGTGGGGGCGTTACCTCCGTGCGGCTCAGCATGTTGCCGGCGCCGGTGCAACTGGGCGCCGTGCGCGCGCAGGCCCGGTCGCCGGAACGCGATCGCTTCGAGCTGGCGACCGGGGTGGGTCATCTGAGCATTACGCCCAGCTCCGTCACGAGTGTGCCGTCGATCGGTGAGCCCGATGTGATGCGCACCGTGCAGCTCATGCCCGGCGTCAACGCGCGCAACGATTTCTCGGCCGGCTACAATGTGCGCGGCGGTGAGTCGGACCAGAATCTCATCCTGCTGGACGGTTATCCCATCTACAATCCGTTCCACCTGGGCGGCCTGTTCAGCACCTTCCTGGACGAGACGGTGGGGAGCATTGACCTGCTGACCGGCGGTTTCGGCGCGGCGTATGGAAGCCGGCTGTCCAGCGTGCTCGACGTCGGCTCAGCGACGCCATTCGCGACCGGTGTGCACGGCACCGCCGGTGTGTCGGTGATCTCGTCCAGTCTTTCGCTCGGCAGCGCGAGCCCAGACGGACGCTCGAGCTGGATGGCGGCGGGTCGGCGAACCTATGCCGACAAGCTCGTGGCCGCGCTGTCCGATCGCACCTTTCCGTATCACTTCGTGGATGGACAGTTCCACGGCACACACGCCATCGGCCAGGGCAATGCGCGTGTAGAAGCCACCGCGTACCTGGGTGAAGACCTGCTGGATGGCGACTTCGCTACGCTCGGCGACAGCACGCAGAGCGGCGGAGGCATGTTCGACTTCGGATGGCAGAATCAGGTGCTGGGCACCACCTTCGCGAACGAGTGGCGCCAGCCTGTGCGTCTGCCCGTCGTGGGGATGTCTGACAGCATCGCCGTGCAGCAGCGCGTGTCGTTCACGCGCTTTGCCACGGCGCTCGACCTGGGCGGTGGTGCGCTGCAGCTGCGGAACAGTGTGCGGGAATCGCGGGCGACGGGGGCGCTGTCGCTCTACCGCGGCACTCATCAGCGCCAGCTTGGCTACGAGGTCTCGGAGTATCGCATCCGGTACGATGTGCAGTCGCTCGGTGTCTCCTCGCCTCTGTATTCGCTCGCGCAGTCGCCGATTGCGGGCGCGCTGTACTACACAGACGCATGGAAGCCCACGCGTCGGCTGCTGCTTGAAGGCGGCGCGCGCCTGGAGCATCTGACAGGCCGCAACTGGACCGGACTGTCCCCACGGCTGTCGGCGAAGTACTTCGTCACCCCCGATCTGGCGGTAACCGCCGCGGTGGGCCGATTTGCGCAGTGGATGCACTCGCTGAATCGGGAGGACATTCCCGTGCGGATCTTCGACTTCTGGGTGGCCAGCGATCCGTATGTGGAGGTCTCGCGCGCCACGCATACGGTGCTCGGCATGGAGCAGTGGCTTGGTCCGCTCCGTTTCGCGCGCGTGGAAGGATGGGTCAAACGCTACGAGCATCTGCTCGAGCAGAATACTGCTGACGATCCCTCGGTGCGCGGTGACGAGTTTCTCGATTCGCGCGGGACGTCCTTTGGCGTGGACGTGCTGCTCCGGCAGCTCGAGGTGGGACAGTTCGGAGGCTGGCTGGCGTACACGTACGGGGTGAGCGCCCGTGTGCGCGACACCGTTGGCTATTGGCCCGGGCATGATCGCCGGCACAATCTCAATCTCGTGGGCACCTGGAAGCCGAATGATCACTACACCTTCGCCGCCCGCTTCGGCTATGCCTCGGGAACGCCCTTCACCGACATCGTGGGCCAGGTGGTGCGCCGAGTGTACGATCCAGGCCGGAATCGCTACGGTAACGACTCGCCACTGAACGAGGTCGAGCCGGTGGGGGGCGTGCGCAATGCGTCGCGCTATCCATTTTTCCAGCGCCTGGATCTCAGCGTCTCTCGCGTGGGCG
>JBBSVF010000309.1:0-3866 GCA_038233745.1 Gemmatimonadales bacterium | reverse complement strand
GTCGATGCGCTCGTCGCCCCGCTGTACGCTGCGAAGGGGCTGGGCACGGGAGCGGGATCGGCGTGGTACCTGGCCGACAAGGACGAACCGATCTGCACCTCGATGGAGCGGCTCGCATCGATCCCCTTCGTCGCGCAGCCGGGCGAGGCATGGATCTACGGGTACTCCACCGACGTCCTCGGCTGTGTGGTCGAGCGTGCCGCGGGGATGCCACTGGATCGGGCGGTGGCCGAGCGAGTGACGGGGCCGTTGCGCATGCGGGATACGTATTTCTTCCTGCCACCGGAGAAGCGCTCGCGTCTTGCTGCGGTGTACGCGAGCGACAGCACAAACCATGCGGTGCGTGCGCCCGCGGGGCCGCTGGGCCAAGGGGAGTACGTTGACGGACCGCGACGCGATTTCGGCGGGGGCGCAGGGATCGAGTCAACCGCGGACGATTACGCGCGGCTGCTGCAGATGCTGCTCAACCACGGCTCGCTCGATGGGGTGCGGGTGCTGTCGCCGCGCACTGTGGAACTGATGACATCCAACCAGTCTGGGACTTTGTATTCGGTGCCCGGGATGTCGTTCGGGTTGGGCTTTCAGGTTGTGGAGCGGCTTGGGGGTGATGGGTACGCCTCACCTGGGACGTTCGGATGGGGGAGTGCATACGGCGGCATCTACAAGGTGGATCCTTCGCAGCGGATGGTGATGGTGTTTCTGATTCAGCAGTTGCCGTTGCGGGCGGATGCTGTGACGCGCTTTCCGACGCTCGTTTATCAGGCGTTGGTGGAGCCGCTCCGCTGACGGGTTCGGTACTGAGTACGGAGTACTGCGTACGAGTACCGGGTATCTGCCTGCCAGTATGAAGTACCTGGTACCTGGTACGAGACTCCGGGCTGGGTCCGGGGGAGTCGACCGCTGGCTTTCCGTAACTCTCGTACTGGGTACCGGGTACGCGTACCAAGTACCAGGTACTCGGGCGTTGCGGCGAGTGCGTCCATGGGTCCCCGGGGCCAGCCGACGGGTCTCGGTACGAAGTACCAGGTACTCCAGTCTGGCTGGCAGATACTTGTACTCTGTACTTGTACTCTGTACTTGTACCCTGTACTTGCCCCGGTGAGGAACCAGTCCACTCGCGCCATGCCTGTTCGTCGCCATACTGACCGCAACAAATCGAGAACGTGAGGAGTACGACCATGCCCGGACGCAACGAACCGTGCCACTGCGGCTCCGGCCGCAAGTACAAGCACTGCTGTGCACGCAAGGACGCCGAGGCCGCACCGGCGCTCCGCCTCCTCGGTCGCGATTCCCGCAGCGAGAACGAACGCCTTATCGCCGCGACAATCGCGACGCCCACCGCGTGGGAAGCCGACGTCACGCCCATGCCGGCCATGATCGCCTCCGATCTCGCCGCGCGCCCCGCCGCCACCGTCCTCGTCGCCAACGATATCGTCCTCTGTGCCGATCTCGAGTCGCACCCGCCAGCCGATGCCGCCGGCGTCGCGGCCCTGATCGCCAATGCCGTCTCGACCATCCTGGCCAGCGGCGGCGCTCCGCCCACGGTGCTCCGTGTCCGCCATCGCGACGTCGCGTCCCACCTCTCGCCGCTCGTCGCGCCACTCGGCGTGAAGAAGGTGATAAAGGTCGAGACGCTCCCCATGGTCAACGAGTTCGCCGGCGGCATGCGCCAGCACCTCCTCGACAGCCCCCACCCGATGCCCGCCGTATCCCATCCGCTCCTCTGGGCGGCGTGGGACCTTTCCGCCGATCTCGTCGCCGACCTTTTCCGCGCGGCCGCGGCGTTCTTCTGCGCATCGCCGTGGGCAGAGCTCTCCGACGCGGATCTCCTGGAGATCGAGCTGCCCACCGGCGCGCGCTGGTTCGCCTGCATCCTCGGCAACGCCAGCGAGTCGTTCGGGCTCCTGCTATACGAGCACATCGAGGACTACCTCGCTATCATCGAATCCGGGGAGCCCGACGGAGGACTCACCGACGCGCGCGGCGTCGTCATCGCCGTGTCGTTCGATCGCCGCTCGGAACTCCGCAAGGAAGCGCGACGTGAGATCGAGGCGTCACGCTGGACCATCGCCGGCCCGTCGGCATATCCGTCGCTCTGGGTCCTCAATACCCTCGGCGGTGGACTCCGTGCGGAGGTCGCGCGTGAGGTTGTGCTTGTCCTCGATGCCGTCGCCGCGCTCGTGAGTGATCACCTGCGCGCCGGCGATCGCCAGGAGGCGGCGCGGACGCCGGTCTGGACGCTGCTACAGTCCGGTACCGTGGTCCGGATGCCTCTCACGGAGAGCGCGATCTGGGACGTGCCGGAGGTCATGACGCCCTCGCTGGCGGAGGGCGTCCGCGCGGATCCGCGCGCGTTCGTCACCCCGGACAACGAGGAGGCTGCGCGTGAAGGCGACCGGGAGATCGCGCAACGCTTCGGCGAGGCGATGCGTGCCTCACACGCCGACGAGTCGCGGGCGATGACTGACGTCGGGAACGTCACCTTCTTCATCGAGGTCATCCACGCTGCGCGCGGTGTGAGGCTCGCGGCACTCACGGAGCTGGACCTCCGGCTCTTCCTGTACGATGAAGTGCCGCGGAAGATGAAGAGCACCAAGGCAACGGCGCACCAGATTCGCATGTCGCTCCAGCGCTTCGTCACGTACCTTGCGGCGCACGAACAGCTCACGTGGCCGTGGGCGCGCGCCATCCTCCGCGACCGCGCCGCGTTCGAACTGCGGTGGGACTTGTTTCCCGGCGGCCACTGGTGGGATGCCGACGTGGGCGAATGGATCGGCGAGCTGTGGGCGGACCTCGACGCACGTGTCATGGAGCCATCGCAGAAACTGTCGGAGCTCGGCGAATGGAGCGCGACGTCCGGCATCACCGAGGCGACGCTCCGAAGTCGCCTCCAGCGCGAATGGCTGATCTGGCGGGACGCCGAGATTCGGGCCGGCCATGCGCATCCGGACGAGCTGTGGCCGCAACTGGAGCGGCGGCAGGCGCACTGGGAGACGACGCCGGACCCGACGCTCGATGGCCTCACCCCCGCGAGAGCCATTGCGCGCGAACGTGGGGCGCAGCGGCAAGACCGGCGCTGATGCGTCGTGCGTGCATGAGGCGGGCCCCGCGTCGCGACTCGGGCACGATGCGCGGGCGGCGTTTCGTGCAGCGCGGGCGGACCACGGTGCGCGGACTGCTGTAGATGGCGCCTTGGGCGCGATCAGCTCATCGCTTGAGTGCTTCATACGCCATGGCCGTTGTGTGCCGTACGCCAGATGGGCCATGACGGGCATCGGCCATTTCGACCGGTGAGTGTCACCGGCGACGGATTCGGCAGTGGAGTGGTGTAGACCGCATCCGGTGTCTGTCCCGCGTGGGCGGTGTGTGGCCGCCGCTGATTGTAGAAGATGAAGTAGCGCCGCAGCCCGGCACGCACGGCCGCGATGGTTTCATAGGCATGCAGATAGACCTCTTCGTACTTGACGGACCGCCGCAGCCGCTCGACGAACACGTTGTTGCGCCAGCAGCCGGTGCCGTCCATGCTGATCTGAATCTGGTGGGCGCGCAGCACGTCAAGAAAGGCCGCGCTGGTGAACTGGCTGCCTTGGTCAGTGTTGAAGGTCTCGGGCGTGCCAAAGCGACCCAGCGCCTCCTCCAGCGCCGCCACGCAGAAGTCACTGGTGAGGCGTAGATCGCGGTGATGCCTATCCGCCGAGGAGGGTTTGGGAGAGTATTTCGAGGTCGGGCTTGCGTGAGCTACTGTCGCGTTGGAAATTTTTAAGTAAGCGAACTCGGCAGTACCAAAAGGAGCATCGGCACGCCAGTCGCCCTGGTGAGCCCTACCGGGAGCTTTCACGGCGAACACAGTATTTTCCAGAACTGGC
>JBBSVF010000308.1:0-3888 GCA_038233745.1 Gemmatimonadales bacterium | reverse complement strand
TGACGCCGTCGTCGCCCTTCGCGTCGCCCTGCTCCGCGAGCATCCCACGCATCCCATCTACGGCCGACTGAGGCCGGATGTGGAGCAGCGGGCGCGTCAGTTCTTCGGTACGCAGCTTCGGTCGACGCAGGAGACGATGCTGCTCGCGGAGATGAGTGACGCGATCGTCGGCATCCTCCGCCGGGTGGAGTCGGTGAGTTCGCCGCAGCTGGAGCCCGCGTGCTACGCGGACATCTCGTCGACGTACGTGCACCCCACGGTCCGGCGGCGCGGCGTGCTTCGCTCACTGCTCGGCGCCGCCGATCGATGGGCGCGCCGGCGCGGGCTCACGGAGATGCGGTTGCACAATGTGGCGGGGAGCGCGGATGCCGAGGGCGCGTGGGATGCGCTCGGATTCGAGATCGTGGAGCAGGTACGCTTCCGGCGCGTGCCGCCGGCGAGCGGTTGACAGGACCTCCGTCGTCCTGAGCGGAGGAACTCTGTCGTCCTGAGCGGAGCGAAGGACCTGCAGGTGTAGTTGCAGGCCCGTCGCTTCGCTCAGGGCGACGGGGCTGGTGCGCGCCGAGCACTACTCGCTGCGGTTGCGCAGATCGACGAGTAGTTTTTCCACGTCCACCGGCAGCAGGAGCGCATCGGAGATCTCCGCGATCTCTTCCGCGTCCTTCCACGCGGCGGCGAGGATGTGCAGCTCGCCCTCCAGCGCGCGGCGCTCCGATTCCTCGTGCACGACCATCTCCAGGGCGAGTCGAAGATCGATCGGGACCATCCTGAGCAACCCGCTGGCCCTGCCGAAGACGTGCACGCGCCTACTCGTGTGAATGGTTTCCGCCGCATTCCTGAACAACGTCTCGGCGGCAGGCGTCGCCTCGAGCCGCGCCACTGCGCTCGCGATATCCGATGTAGATCCTGCGCGCTTGTTGAGGATGGGGAGCATGACGCCCGCCATCTGCATCGCGTCATCAGCGAAGAACGTTCTCCTGCCGGGCACGACGAAGGCGGCACCGAGGCGCGAGCGCGAAAGGTCATACGGCTCGCGAACGGTGATATCCAGGCGTAGCGCACCACCCTCGAGTTGCAGCGTCGTCATCGAGGCGAAACCGAGAAGCACGTTGAGCGCCTCGCCGTCACGGCCGCGAACCCGCAGCGCCTTTCGTTGCGCATAGTGGGTATGTGCCGAGTTCGCGAGGCTCAACGCAGAACCGGTCAGCCCAAGAAGCGCACCGCCCGTGAAAGCAAATGCGAGCGGAGCTACCGTCCCTGCAGTACCCAGCGCGACCGCACCAGCTCCGTACATCAGCATGCGCCGACGTCGCCGTCCGAACTGATCGCCATAACGCCACGCAGCCATCTCAGGCCGCTGCGGCTCGCCGATGCGCACCAGTTCCAGCCCTTCCTTCAGCCGCGCGAGACCGATCTCGTCGGTGGACACCCGCATTCGCGTCGAGCGAAAGAGCCGTTCACATTCCTCGATGGCTTCCCAGCGTTCTTCCAGCGGAGAGAGATTCCAGCGCTCACATTTGCGACAGACCGCCCATAGCCGCCCTTTGGCGGCGTCAAACGCGAGGCGGCGCCCCACGGGAAAGTTTTCAATCGCCTCGTTCTTTCCCATCGAGGAGTTGCAGAAGAGGCAGGTGGAGTACACGCGTCAGCCGCGTTCGCCGGACTGACGATCATGCTCGGCGCGCATGGCCTTGTACGCCTCCGAGACACCGGGCTCCACGAGGAGATTGTCAGCAATAGCCGCGATCACCTCCGCATCCTTCCACGCAGCAGCGAGGATGTGCAGCTCGCCCTCAAGTGCGCGGCGCTCGGATTCTTCGTGCACGGCCATCTCCAGCGCGAGACGGCCTTCGGTGGGCAGCTTCTTCAACAGTCCCTTTGAACGCCCGCCGAAGGCGCCACGCTCCCGTTCCCTGATGGACGCAGCCGCAGTCCTGAACAGCTCCTCCGTTGACGAGGCGGCCTCCAGGCGGTCGACGGCCCGCGCTACGTCAGCGGCGCTTCCACCCGATGCGTTGAGCATGGGCAGCAGGGCCCCCGCGGCACGGATGGCGTCGTCACCGGTGAGTGAACGACTGCTCTTGCCCGAATCAAACTGGAAGCTCCGCGACTTTGCGTTCTTCTCGTGTGTGACGACATCCACGCGCAGCACACCATCGTCGAAGTTCAGGCGCGTCTTTGCAACCTCCAGCGCCCGCACCTCGAACGGCGCGCCGATCGCATCGTGCAGCAGCACCTTCTTCCGCGACAGGTAGATGCTGCGAGCAGCGTTCCCGAGTTGGAAGACGGGTTGAGCCATCCCGCCTCCGATGAGCCCGAGCATGGGTCCGGCGACCACCACCGCCGATCCCACGGCAACCGCACCGGCCCCGTACATCAGCATGCGCCGCCGCCGGCGGCCGAACTGATCGCCATATCGCCACGCCGCCATCTCCGGCCGCTGCGGCTCGCCGATGCGCACGAGTTCGAGCCCTTCCTTCAACTTCGCGAGCCCGATCTCGTCGGTCGACACTCGCATTCGCGTCGCCCGGAAAAGCCGTTCGCATTCTTCTATCGCCTCCCAGCGCGCCTCGAGCGGCGAGAGATTCCACCGCTCGCACTTCCGGCAGACTACCCAGAGACGCCCCTTTGCCTCATCGAACGCAAGGCGGCGGCCCACGGGAAAGATCTCGAGGGCCTCGTTCTTTCCGAGCGACGAGTTGCAGAAGAGGCAGGTGGAGTACATTGGTCAGCGCAGCCCGCGGGGGCCGTCGTCACGCCGGCTCCGCAGCGCGTCGAATGCGGTTGACACCCCCGGATCGACAATGAGATTATCCGCGATCTGCGCAATCTCCTCGGCGCTCCGCCACGCCTGTTCCAGCCCTCGAAGCTCGCCCTCGAGCGCAGCACGCTCGGACTCCTCATGCGTCGACATCTCGAGCGCCAGCCGCACGGCCGAGGGTAGCCCAGCGATGGGCACGAACTGCTCCTTCAGCGTGCCGCTTTTCTTTCCGGCGAACGAACGCGCGGTGCGCCGCATGAGTCCCTCCGGACTCGGGGTCTCCTCCAGGAACGAGACGGCCTCGGCTACGACTCGGCGTCCCGCACCCGCATGATTGACGGTGGGCAGAATCATCCGCGCGGCCCAGATCGCATCGTCACCGTCGAACACGGTTTCGTGCCGGCGCCTGGGATCCCAGAACGGTTGGCCGGCGTTGCGTACACCGCGATGCGGCAGCACCAGAGACCACCGCTCTCCTTCATTCTGCCATCCGAGTTTCGCCTTCTTGAGGTGCTCCCTGGCAATGACGATGCGCCCCGCTGCCGTGCCCGAGAGCGCAAGCGGGGAGGTGTCGATGCCCAGGTAACCACGTGTGATCCCCAGGGCCGCGATGTAGAGCCAGGGTGCAAACGCGGTCGCGCCCAATCCGCCCAGTGCGTACAACCCTCCCACCGCCAGGGTCGACGCCACACCGTACTGCGTCATGCGCCGCCTGCGTCGCCCGAACTGATCTCCATATCGCCACGCGGCCATCTCGGGACGCATTGGACTGCCAATGCGCACGAGTTCCAGCCCCTCCTTCAGGCGCGCCATACCGATCTGGTCGGTCGACATCCGCAATCGCGTCGCCCGAAAGAGCCGTTCGCACTCCTCAATGGCCTCCCAGCGCTCCTCGAGCGGAGAGAGATTCCAGCGCGCACAGTTGCCGCACACCACCCAGAGACGGCCCTTGTCGCTGTCGAAAGCCAGGCGTCGCCCTACGGGAAAATGTTCGACGCTCTCATTGGCGCCGAGGTGGGCGGTGCAGAAGAGACAGGTAGAGTACATGTCTACAGCGCGCGGAGCTCGGGCTGACGAAAGAACGCCCAGATACCGAATGCAAGCATCAGCGCTGCAGACCACGCTAT
>JBBSVF010000307.1:0-3889 GCA_038233745.1 Gemmatimonadales bacterium | reverse complement strand
GTTACCCCGGCGGTCGGCGCACTCTCGATCGCGCATGATGCCCTGCGATGCGATGGGTCAGCCGACACCGCCGCGACGGGTGTGCGGGCCGCGATCTTCTGGCCGGAACTCGTCGTGCAGAATGCCTCCGGCATCGCGGATCCACGAGGAGACGGGTCGCTGTGGGCCGGACGTGGACTGAGCGCTGCACTCCAGGCCGGCGTGCTGTTGACTGCCGGACGGGTGCACGTATCCCTCGCACCGTCCGTCCTGTATTCGGAGAATCTTCCCTTCGAGATGTTCTCCTCGTCGGATACGTCGCTGTCTTCGTTCGCTGCACCCTTCTATGCGCGACCGTTCAGCATTGATCTCCCGACCCGGTTCGGCGCGGCGTCCGTCCGCTCGATCGATCCGGGGGAAAGCGCCGCCTGGCTGGACGTGATTGGCCTCTCCGCAGGTCTGTCCACAAGCCAGCAGTACTGGGGTGCGGGACGAGACGGCCTGATCCTTGGACGGAATGCGGGGGGCGTGCCACGGGTCTTCATCCGCACAGCGATTCCTCTGCACTCGCCGATCGGGGAATTCAGTGCGACCTGGTTCCGCGGTGTGCTGACGGAGTCGAGATACTTCGATCGTGATTCGGGGAACGATCTGCGCCATCTCCAGTCACTCGCCGTCTTCTGGTCTCCTCCCGCGACCAGCGAGTTCGTCATCGGCATCGCCAGGGCGGTTGCCACGACGCGGTTCGGAACGAGCGATACGACAGGCTCTGCTGGCGCGATTGGCGAACGCCAGATGGGACCCGCGGGCGATGAGCTGACAGGGGCATTCGTGAGTCTGCATTTGCCGGCGGGTGCGACGCGCCTCTGGCTCGAAGTGGCGCACCAAGGGCCCATGAAGGCTCGCGAACTGCTGACGAGCCCATTGGCGGACATCGCCTATCGGGTGGGACTTGAGCATGGCTTCCGCGTGCGACAAAGCCAGTGGCTTTTCCTGGCAGAAGCCGCCAACCTTGAGCAGTCGCAGACGATCACCGACCGTCCGGTGCACGATTTCTACACTGGATACGCAACCGCTCAAGGGTGGACACAACGCGGCCAACTCCTGGGCGATGGAGCCGGCCCCGGCGGCCAGTCGCAGTACGTGAGTCTGGACTGGCTCGCGTCGCGCTTGCGTATCGGCGCCTTCGCCGAACGGCTGCGCCACAACGAGGATGCGTTGTTCCGTCAGTACCTTCCGTACCCCAATCGCCATGACGTGAGTGTCCGCGCCGGAGTTCGCGCTGGCCGACGGATTGGCACGTACGACGTGCAAGTGGAAGTCGCACGGGGCGAACGACTCAACTACCTGTTTCAGAATGCAGAGTTTCTGCCGCTGTATCGCTACAGCGATGTGCGATCCGGAACGGTGCGCATGGTCATCGCGCCGACATCGTGGCACAGGGAATGACGCGTCCGCTCCTTAGTGTCTGCGTTCCTGCCTACAATCGTTCTGGGGAACTGGCTCCGCTCCTCGACTCCATGCTGCAGCAGGATTTTGGCGAGTGGGAGTGCGTTATCTCGGAGGATGCGTCGCCCGATCGCGTCGCCATCCGCGCGGTTGCCGAACGGTACATGACGCGCCATCCCGGACGTTTCCGATACTTCGAGAACGAGGAAACGCTCGGGTACGATGGCAACTTTCGACGCCTGGTGGAGCTCGCGCGCGGCGAGTTCGTCTTCATCATGGGCAATGACGACTTGGTGTATCCGGGGGCGTTTCGTGCCGTGGCCCAGGCCATCGCGCGCCATCCGAACATCGGCGTAATCCTCCGCGCCTTTGCGGTGTTCGAGGGTCATCCTGACAACATCGTGCAGGTGACACGCTACTACGGCGAGGAGTGCTCGTTCCCCAAGGGAGCATCAGCGCTCCTGGCGTGCTACCGGCGCCTCGTGGCGATGAGCGGTATCGTGATTCACAGAGAGTCCGCGCACCAGGCAGCGACGAGTCGGTGGGACGGAACGCTGTTCTATCAGCATTGGTTGGCAGGGGTCGTCCTCAAGGATCGCGATGCGGTCTATCTACCGGACCTGCTTGCGATGTTCCGGCGGGGCGGCGTGCCGGAGTTCGGGAACGCGGCAGCCGAGCGCGGGCTTTACACGCCTGGGGTGCAGCCACCCGATACCGATGTTCGGATGCTTCGCTCGCTCCTCGAGATTGCGCAGGCAGTTGGCTCGCTTCACGGCACGGACTTCCGTAATGCCTTTCAGCGCGATTACGCGAGATACATGTATCCAACGATCGCACACCAGGCTGGCGCATCGCGGTCGGCATTCTGGCGCTTTTACCGGGATCTGGGGCGCCTTGGTTTCGACCGCTTCCTGCCATTCCATCTCTGGTTCGCGGCAGTCACGTTGCTTGGAACACGAGTGATCGATCGGACCATTACGCTCTACCGTCGTACGGTGGGGCACACGCCCAACTTTACCCGTGCCGCGCGACCGCCCACCACGCTACGGCGAGGCACGCGGTCATCGCCAAATTGAGGCGGAGCGCGCGGAAGGCCACCCTGCGCGCGCCCGCCACGTGGCGCGCCGCCAGTGCCCACATGGCTCCTGCGTCGAGGAGCATCCGGGCCGTGTATGCCATTGCCACACCTGCAACACCGAACGTGCGCACCATCACCAGCAGAAGTCCGATATAGAGGGGAAGTTCGATCAGGTGGAGAAGGGCTGGACTTCGCGAATCGGCCCCGGACTGCAGTGCGGCGTACGGAATCTGCGCATTGGCGTTGACGAATACTGCGATGCTCAACCACCGCAGGACGTCCACTGCTGGCGCGGCAAACGCGCCTCTCATCCAGAAATGCAGTGCGGGCGCCGCAAAGGTCACGAGGAGCAGGGCAATCGGAAATAGCGCCAACGTCGTCACGCGGAGCGCAGTCTCCATGAGTTGCGTGGCGCGTACCGGGTCTGACAGAAGACAGGCGGAGAGAGCAGCAAACAGCACCGGTTGCAGAGCGGCGGTGAAGAGCCACTGCTTGGTTGCCACCTCGGCTGCGGTGCCGTACCATCCGCTCGCCGCGATTGGCAGGGCGACGGCAATGACGATGCGATCAGCCTGTACCATGATCGGACTGACGAAGTTGGAAATGGTGATCCATCCTCCGACATGCACGAGTTCGCGCGCCGCCGCTCTCGACCACCGTCGCACGGTCACCACGCCAGGATGTAGCCGCGCGATGAGTGGCAGATGCGCCAACCAGTAGACAATCCGTGCACACACGATGAGGCCAACGGCGGCCCCTGCTCCGAGCCGCAACGGCAGGACGAGAAGCGGTGCAAGATACGTGGCGATTCCGAGCGGCACCCTGAGAAGATTGACGGAGAGGAATCGCTGTTCGCCTTCCAGGACGCCCCGCAGGACCACTCCATGCGCCATCGGGAGAATGCCGATCACAAGCCATCGCACCACAATGACGGCCTCGTGCTGCAGCGCTGGGGGAACATGCAGCAGTCGAGTTGCGATCGTCCGCGCCATCACAAGGCCTACCACGGTGACGGGAAGGCAGGCCGCCCCAAGCATCAACGCCGAGGTCACCACGAGATCGGGTATGTCGTCCCTCTCGCCTTCGCCCGTGCGGCAGGCCACGATGCGCGTGAGCGCGCGGCCGAGACCGAAGTCAAAAAACGAGAACAGGCCGACAGCCGACCATGCCAGCGCGACCATGCCGAACTGGTGAGGGCCCAGTCCTCTGGCGACGATGGGGATGGCAATTACGGCGCAGATCGCGGGTAGCACCCAGGCCGCGAGGTTCAGCACCACGTTGCCCCGCAACTGCGTCCGACCGTTTCGATTGACGAACTGGAGGAATCGTGTCACAGGTGACCGGGGACGCTCACGGGCTGTACCCGAAGAAACCAGCATCTCG
>JBBSVF010000306.1:0-3891 GCA_038233745.1 Gemmatimonadales bacterium | reverse complement strand
TGCTGCTGGTGAGTCCCGTGCCATCGCGCCGGAGCGCCGACGTGGTGCGCATCCGGGCCGCGTCGCGCGTCTCCACCGGGATCGCCGGCCACTCGCTGTCGTACGTGACGACCGTCTCGCCGCCCGCCGCATCGCGCACCCGCCACGGCTGGCCGTAGGCGGTCTCCCAGAAGCGTGAGACGTCGGCCACGTCCGTCCGCGGACCGTCGTAGAGGGTGTAGGCCGAGTCCAGTGACACGGAGACGCCGAGGCCGGACCCGGTGACCAGCCCGCGGGTGCGGGCATCGGTGATCGTGATCTGGTGCGTGCGCCCGTCCTCCATCGGCGTCGTGGACGACGCGACCGTCGCTCCGGAGCTGTAGGTGTACACGGTGCGCACCCCCACGCGATTCGTCCGCGCGCCGATGAGCTGGGGTTGCGCGGCGTCCGATTCAAAGGTCTCGTACGAGGCGCCCGAATCCGCCACCATCGTCACCCGGTTGTTCACCAGGGTGGCCGTGGTGAGGCGCGAGGCCCCGTAGTTGGAGAGGAGCCCGTACTGGATACTCCCTGCCGCATAGGTGATCGTGTAGCGGATGGTCCCCGTGTTGCCGCCCGGGGTGGGGAGGGAGATCACATCCACGCCCCCCGTGGCCGCGTTATAGGTGTACTGCGTTGCCCATCCGATGGCGTTGATGGCGGCGGTTTCCTGCCCGGCGCCATTGAAGTCGATGTGCCCCCTGCCCGGCAGCAGGCGCGAATACACACTGTTCAGATTCATCACCGTGTCCGGGTACGCCACTTTGGGGGCCACCCAGATCTGTGCGCCCTTGAAGGCGTAGATCCGCGCACTGCCATCGCCGTCGACCCAGAGCAGATCGTTCGTGCCGTCATTGACCGAAATGAGCTGTTCAATGCCCGCCAGCCACCACCCGCTACCATACTGGCTGTTGCTCCGGTTGACGATGATGACGCGCCCACTCGGCGCACCGAGCACCGTGCGGCCCCAGGGATCCCAACGCGAGACCTCCAGCGTGTAGGCCGGCGCCCCCGTCGGCTCCGTCAGCGCGTCGAACTGCAGCGCGATCCGCCGCGTCCCCGTGGCCCCCCACTCCGCGCCCGCCCACCGTCCCGTGGCCATTTGCACCCCGTGCACCACCAGCCGCGCCGTGATGCTGTCCGGTTGCGAGCCCGTCACCGATACATCCGCCGCGAGAATCGGGCGCGGGGCCGCCGTCCGACTGTTGTAGACCAGCTGCGGCGCCCATGTGCGGTTCATCGTGGAGACCGGGTGCAGGCTGTGGCCCAGCATCAGCCCGCCGCACTGCACCCCGCCCCCCACCACGCCGAGCGAGGTGCAGAGCCCCTGTTCCACGTAGTCCGGCTGCGAGGCCAGCACCACACCCTGGGGCGCCACCGTCGTGGCCGTCAGCTCCGTCCAGGCCGAGTCGAGCGGCACGCCCCCCTTGCTCGCCACCAGGGTCGCCGTGGCGGCGCTCCCCGCGCCGGGGATCGGCACCTGCACCGTGACCCCAAGGCTCTGGCCCGCGGTCAGCACCACTGAAGTGCCGCTGCTCATCGAGCAGCTGCCGGCCTGGCCCGCACACGCGATCGCCAGCGTGATCGTGTCCGACACCCCCGCCGTGTTCACCACCGTGAAGCTCCGCGCGGCGGTCGTATACTGGAGCGCCCTGGCGTACATCGCCGTGGTCGCGACCGTCACCCCGTGCGCCGGCGTCGGCAGGTCGTACTGCGTCTCGTAGTCGCCGATCAGCCCGTAGTTCTGCTGGCTCGGCACCCGCACCCGGAAGACATTCTGCTGCTGCGGCAGCGTGAGCGTGCCGCCGTACGCCTGCCGTACCGTGCATCGCGAGGTCCAGGCGTAGGTCCCGGCGTCGCTCGTCTGCGTGAAGCTGCTCGTGATGTCCACGCCGTTGAGCGTGACAATCAACTGATTCAGGTCATAGCCATAGGCGTCGCCGCAGACGACGAAGCTGACCGGGATCGTTGTCCCCCCGACCACCGTCCGGCTGACCGGAAGGATCTGGATGAGCGGGGCGTTGACCGCCTGGGCCACGAGCCGGCCGGCTGGGCCCAGGGGCCGGATGGTGGCCAGCGCGAACAGGCAGCAACGGACGAGGGCAGCGGAGCGCAGGCAGGGGCGCATGGGCGGGGCGGGAGGCGGGAGACGGAGCACTTGAGAGCAGACGGCATCGTCTGCGGCTCCCTCTGGCATCCCGGGTGCCGACCGCGCGAATTCCGCAACCGTATATCTCGCAACCAGTTATGGAATTGAGGCGCTCCTCGGATTCGCATTGTTCCGTTGCATTCGCGCGAACGCCCTGCGAATTCGCACGCGAGCATGCGAATCTGTGTCAAGGGGCGGAGGCGTCGCGGAGGGTCTGCGGCAGTCCCTGACGCTGCATCCGGCGACACACCGTCGCTCGATGAACGCCGAGTTCCTCCGCCACCAATGCCGTGTTCCACGCGCAGCGCTCGAGGAGGCTGAGAAACGCACCGGTATCGTCTGAAGTCGGCAGCCAGTCCCCGACACCGATCGGATACAGCACTTCCGACACCAGCTCACGTGAGATTGCGCCGGACTGCGCGAGCGCTTGCGCCGGTGTTCGCTATCCGAAAAGGTCTGAATGGGATCCGGTGCGAACAAACACGATCTCGGTGTCACCCGAGTAGTACCAAATCAGAAGAATGTCCGGGGCGACGTGACATTCCCAATGACCAGCATATCCGCCGCGCAGAGCATGCACTTGGTACCGTGGCTCAAGCGTCTCCTGCGAAATGAGCCGCGCGACAATCCGATCGAGCAGATCGATGTCCCATCCCCGCTTCACCGCCCGCTTCCGGTCTTGCTTGAACTGCCCGGTGAACGAGGGCGTCAGCACGCCTCAGTCGTCGTTGTCGAGTTCGGCGAAGAACGCCGCTGCCGTTGGCGCGTGCGTCACACCGCGTCCCATTTCGGCATCGCGCATGGCGCCCAGCGTCGCTTCGTTGGGCAACGAGACGTCAAACGGGATTGCATGCCGCCGCACGATCTGCTCGTAATAGAGCGTGATCGCGGTGGTGGCACTCAGCCCGAGTTCTCCCAACACGCCCTCTGCCTGCTTCTTGAGCGCGGGCTCGACTCGCGCGCGCACAGTGGCCGTCTTCGACATATCGCCCTCCCTGATGAATGCAATATGTAGCCCATTCGGGCTACACGCAACGGCCAACTTGGTCGAATTCCTGCGGCGACAGGTTCATGGAGTCCTCCACGCGGCTCTTGCCAGTTGCCGAGTGCTTCAACCGCGGCTCCCTCGACGATAAACAGGAGCTCGGTCATGAGCCGCCTCAGACGGGAGGAGCAGGCACGAGTGGAGTATCAGTGCGGTGCGCTATGCTGCGACGTGCATGCGGCCGCGCTTCCAGGACTTCGGCGCGGGGCGCACGACGATCTCGACATCGCGTCCGAGCGCATTGAGAAAATCGATGAGCCGTTGCGTGGAGAAGCACTCAGCCGCCCCCGCAGGAGATGCGAGACCTTCGGCTGGTCGATACCCATGAGTACCGCCGCGTCCTGCTGCGTGAGCGCGCGTTCGCGAATCACATCGTCGATCAATGACGCGAGCTGCGCCTTCGCCAGCCGTTACTCCGGATTGGACATGCCGAGATCCGCGAAGACGTTGCCGCTGCCCCGCGTCACGGGAATGTCGTCCTGCTCGTCGTTCGCTTTCCGCTTGGCCATGGTGTGGTCCTCCTGGTGATCAGGCGTTCGGTCCCGCTCCCTTACACCCCCTCCAGCGCCTTCCGCGCATCCTCATTCTTCGCATCCAGCGCCACCGCCCGCTGATACTCCACCCGCGCCTGCTCCTTCCGCCCCGCCCGCTCGTGAAACCACCCGAGCCGCTCGTGCGC
>JBBSVF010000305.1:0-3911 GCA_038233745.1 Gemmatimonadales bacterium | reverse complement strand
GAGGGAGAATGCGGAAGGGCGACGTGGGACGCGTTCAGGCGGGCCTTGCCTCCTGTCAATGTGCTCACGAGGGACCCAGAGGGCGAGGAGGGGATCCGCCGAAGGGGGTTGCGAAACGGAATCTGTCAGAGCACTTTATAGCACAAAGTAGAACCACCTCCCTGCGCGCGTCATCCGCATTCCATGACTGGCTTTTCCGACAACTTCCTCGAACTGCAGGCCGCCCTCGCGGGTGAGTACTCGTTGCAGCGCGAGCTGGGGCGCGGCGGCATGGGCATCGTGTATCTCGCGCGGGACGTGCAACTCGACCGCGACGTGGCCATCAAGGTGCTGCCCACCGCCCTCGCCCACGACGCCGCCGCTCGCGAGCGCTTCGTCCGCGAGGCCCGCACCGCTGCCGGATTGTCCCATCCGCATATCGTGCCGATCCACCGCGTCGGCGAAGCGGCGGGCTTCGTCTTCTTCGTCATGAGCTACGTGGATGGCGAAACGCTCGGCGAACGCCTGCGGGCCCAGGGACCGCTGTCGCCTGCCGCCGCCTCCCGTATGCTGCGTGAGGTGGCGTGGGCGCTCGCCTACGCTCACGGTCGCGGGATCGTGCATCGCGATGTGAAGCCGGACAATATCCTGCTCGAGGCTCGCACGGGGCGCGCAATGGTGATGGACTTCGGCATCGCGCACGGAAGCGCGGGCGCTCGCGAGCCCGATCACGCGACGGCAGTGCCGGGCAAGATCATGGGCACCGCCCACTTCATGAGTCCGGAGCAGGCGGCAAATGCTCCACTGGATGGCCGCAGCGACATCTATGGGCTGGGGGTCGTCGGGTATCTGGCAGTGAGCGGCCGCCTGCCCTTCGAGTCGCAGAATCTACCGGCACTGCTCGTTCGACAGGCCACCGAGGCGCCGCCGAGCGTGATGCGTGCCGCTCCTGGAATGCCTGTGGCACTCGCCACCGTGATCGATCGGTGCCTCGCCCGCGAGCCGGCATCGCGCTTCGCGGACGGCGAGGCACTCGCGGATGCGCTCGCACCACCGGCCGACGCGCGCCCCCCGCTGCCCGCGGCGCTGCGTGGGTGGCTGAACTCCAGCAACCCGGCGGCCTTCATCTACCTCGCCTGCAGCGGAATCTTCAGCGTGGCGACGTTGGGAAACCTCGCGGATGCATATGCCCGCGGCACGCTTCATCAGAGCCGTCGCATGGGTGGGATCCTCATCCTCGCCACCATCGCTCTCGCCCCCATCGTTCCGGTGATCGGCTTTTACCTGAATCAGGCACGCGGACTGTTTCGCGCAGGACATTCGCTGGCCGATCTCAGAAGCGCACTGGACATCGCCGCGCATGAACGCGCCGAGCGGGAGGCACTCGCGTCCGCAGAGCGCGAGTCACTGGGCACTCGATTGCTTCGTCTGGCATTCTTTGCGGTTCTCACATGGGGCGCCACGACCTTCGCGCTGCTGATCACGAGCGTCGTACATGAGCGCATGCTCGAGATCTGGATGCTGATGACTCCTCTCGTGAGCACCGCCGTGCTCGGCGCGGCGTGCAATGTCCTCGAGATTCCACTCATTCCCGATTCGCTGCGTGCGCAGACACGAGTGGGCATTCGCGAACGGCTGTGGTGCAGCAGGATCGGCGGGTGGGTCGCGCGTCGTCTGGGCGCGCCCTCGAGATCGTGCCTCGTGGGTGCCTCGGCATTCAGGGCCACGGAGGCCGCGCTGTGTATCGCCGCGTCCGAGCTGTTCGTCGCCCTCCCGCGTGACTACCGGGAGCGATTCGCCGAGCTTCCTGCGCTCGTCACTGCGCTCGAGGCTCGCGCGGGTGGTGCGCGCGCGGATCTGGAAGTCCTCGCCGCGATGGTGCCATCGGCCTCGGCAGACGCTGAACTCCTGGAAGGGCGACGCGATGCCGCGAAGGCGCAACTGGCCGAGACTGTCGCGGCACTGGAAGGAGTCCGGCTGGATCTGCTGCGCCTGCACGCCGGGGCCAGCGATCTCGCCCCGCTCACGACGCTCATGGATGCGGCGCGAGTACTCGGAGAGGACGTCGGACGGCTGGCGGAGGCACAGCGGGAAGTGGAGTCTGGCCGGTCACCGGAGCGATCGGCGCACTGAAAGGTGAGGACTGAGCGCTGGCCCGTGGCCGGCGCTCGGTCTTCCACGGCAGAACGTCGATTGCCGCTTGTGAATCCGGCGGAGCAAGACGCCGGAGCTACGACTTGCCACGCTGCGGTGGGCGGTCTATCTTATCCGCATATGGAGGTGGATATGGAGCTTTCGAAAAAGACGACGATTCTGTTTTCGCCCCGACTGCACCGCCATTTGAGCGATCTGGCCGAGCGCCGCGGCGTGAGTCTTGGGGAGCTGGTGCGTGAAGCGTGTGCCACAGCCTACGGGATCGTTGATCAGGATGCGAGTGTCGCGGCCGTCGAGTCGCTCACAGCGCTTCGCCTGCCGGTCGGGAGCCCTCGCGACATGAAGCGTGAATCGGTGCCGAGCGCTGAATCGCTCATGTCGTGAGAGGCGCCGCGTGATTCTCGTTGACGCGAACATCATGATGTACGCGGCTGGACTGCCGCACAAGTTCAAGAAACCGAGCGCCCGGTTTCTGGAGCGCGTTGCGCAAGGGAAGCATGAGGCGGCCATCGATGCGGAAGTGCTTCAGGAAATCCTTCATCGGTATCGGGCCATCGGGCGGTGGGAAGATGGGCGCAGGGTGTTCGATCTCACGCGTCAGATCTTCCCGACAGTGATTCCCATCACTGCCGAGGTGCTCGACGGCGCCAGGCGGCTGCTCGACACGCATGCCCATCTCATGGCGCGGGATGCGCTGCACGCGGCGGTCGTGACCGGGGAGCAGCTCGACGCGATTTACAGCTATGACCGCGACTTCGACGGCATTCCAGGCGTCCGGCGATTGGAGCCTGCGGCGTAGCGATCTGGCTGGCCGTTCTCGCCGCGAAGTCAGAACGACATCACGATGCCCACTTCCTCTGTGCATGGAGTTTATCGGATGCCAGCGACCGATGGTTTCATCCCGCTCGCGTTCGAGCGCCGCCCGCTCGCCGACTCGCTCGTTCGCGCGGCGGACGCATATCGCGAAATGAACGAACGGCGCACGACGCGCCATTTTTCGAGCGACGCCGTGCCGCGCGAACTCGTTGAATACGCGATCAGAACGGCGGGCACGGCTCCCAGCGGCGCGCATCAGCAGCCGTGGACCTTCGTGGCGATCTCGGACCCGACGATCAAGTTGCGCATTCGCGAAGCGGCCGAGGAAGAAGAGCGACGCTTCTACGAGGGCGGCGCGCCGCAACACTGGCTCGACGCCCTCGCGCCCCTCGGTACCGATAGACACAAGCCGCACCTGACTGACGCACCGTGGGTCGTCGTGCTCTTTCGCCATGCGCATGGCGTGGGCGCCGATGGCGCCAAGCGAACGTACTACTACACCCAGGAGTCGTGCGGTATCGCCGCCGGGTTCTTCATCGCCGCTGTGCATCGAATGGGTCTTGTCACGTTGACTCATACTCCCAACCCGATGGGCTTCCTGAGTGACCTGCTCGAGCGACCGTCGAACGAGCGAGCGATGCTCGTCATGCCGGTGGGCTATCCGGCGGCGACTGCGCGGGTTCCCGATCTGGCGCGGAAGCCGCTCGCCGAGATCAGCGATTGGAGGTAGTCGCTCGTCACGGGCCGAATCAGCGCCGCGCGTGCGGGCCGTCGTGAACCGTTACCCAGGCAATGCGCTGCAGCGCCGTAGCGAGGACGGGGCTCACGCCGATGTCTGCCGCCACGCGATCGGTGGCGCCGAGTGAGCGTGCATCGCGGCCAGTGATCGTCTGAAAGAGCACGAGGGCGTTCAGGTAGGCGCCGTGGATGCTCGGGTGGTATGAGTCTGCGCCCCAGAGGTT
>JBBSVF010000304.1:0-3912 GCA_038233745.1 Gemmatimonadales bacterium | reverse complement strand
GGATGCGCGCTGGCGATCTGGACAGCGATGGGGCTCTCGACGTGGCAGCTGGAGCATCGAAGGTCAGGAGCTGGAGTTAGAGCGGGAGGGCACCTGCTGTCCGCCACACTCCTGGGTGGGGGCACGGTGGCTTTTCTGCTCTATCCGTTGCCACTGGGGCTGATCGCCGGACTGGCGGGCTGGGCCGTCGTGTGTAGCGGGCTCATGCGCGACGAAGAGCACTGGCTCCCCTTGACGGGCCTGGGAGCACTGGTCGTGGCCATGGTGCTGTCGATGCTGGATCAGCTCGACAGTCGGTGGGCGTACCACTACACCCCGTTCGCCACCCGGAGCTCGGCGTCGGCGTTGGTGGTGGCGCTCGGGGTGGGTGCGGCGGGCTGGGCGATGGGGTCGGGGCGCGGGCGGCCGGCACTGGTCGCGGGTCGGGGCGTGCGAATCGGAACGCTTGTTGGCGTGCTGATCCTGTGGGGGCGGATGGAGGTGGCGCACGCGTTCAGCCCTGATATCGCGGCATTCCTGCTGTCGACGTATTACGCGGCCTGCGGGGTGGGATCGATCGTGGCGGGACGGAGGCTGGGGGTGGCGAGGCTGCGAATGGCGGGGCTGGGGCTGGCGGTGTATGCGGCGGTCAAGGCGATCGTGACGGTGACGGATATCGGGTCGATTCCGTTGCGGGTGGGGGCGTATGGGGCAGTGGGGGTGTTTTTGTTGGGGGCGGGGTATCTGTATCGTGGGGCTAGGACGTATTCCTTTGTGGGGGTGGAGGAGGGGTCTCGGTAGGGAAGGGGAGCGCTCGGCTCTCGGCTGTCGGTCGGCAGCGGTGAATTGCTGACCTGCACTCAGTCGTCCTGAGCGCAGCGAAGGACCTGCAGGCGGTTGTTTTGAGCGAAGCGGGCGACGGCGGGATTTTCGGCAGGGCTGGGGAGCTCTCGGCTCTCGGCTGTCAGTGCTGAGTGTTCAACGGCGACGTTCCTGGATCGGGGTGAGACTCAGGAGCTGTCAGCCGAGAGCCGTCGTCCTGAGCGCAGCGGAGGACCTGCACCTGCACCTGCAGGCCCTTCGCTCCGCTCAGGACGATAGCTGACTCGTTGCGCGCCACCTCGCCGTCCCGAGCGCAGCGAAGGAGCTGCTCCAGGTTGGGCCTGGGCGTGCTCGGATTCCGGGTATGCCGGGTTGGGGAGAGAGGGTTGCCGCACCGTGAGACCGGTGTGGCCAGCAGAGTTGACTTCCCGCCCATCCTCAATAGATTGTGGTGGCTGGGGTATACCGGTTCGTTCTCCACGAGATCCTGGTGCAGGCATGCGTCGGCTCACTGCGGCCGACACCTATGGGCTCCCGCACGCGGGAGGGTTCTACAGGCCGGTCGCCACGCGCGACTCCCGAGAAGCAACGCAGGACAATTTGACGTCGAGCGCAGCATGGCTCGGCGCGCCTTGGGTCCCGGTTCGCGCTGCAGAGGCGAGCACACCCGGCGAGCGCGGATGGATACCGGCCCGATTGGGCGCCTGGTCCACCCGCATTTGTATTTGATGAAGCACGGCGGCGCCCGGTTGGGCGCGGCCATGAGATGACGACACAGCGCAACTGAATTCATATGGCACGCACAACGCCGCTCACGCAGTATCGGAATATCGGCATCATGGCCCACATCGATGCCGGGAAGACGACTACCACCGAGCGCATCCTGTACTATACCGGCAAGCAGCACAAGATCGGTGAAGTGCACGAGGGCGCTGCGACGATGGACTGGATGGAGCAGGAGCAGGAGCGCGGCATCACGATCACGTCGGCTGCCACCACCTGCTTCTGGATGCGTCACGGCCAGTCGTTCGAGAAGGGTGAGGGTCCGGAGTACCGCATCAACATCATCGACACCCCGGGGCACGTGGACTTCACCGTCGAGGTGGAGCGTTCGCTCCGCGTGCTCGACGGCGCCGTGGCCCTGCTGGACTCGGTGGCTGGTGTGGAGCCACAGACGGAGACCGTGTGGCGTCAGGCAGATCGCTACAAGGTCCCCCGCATGATCTTCAGCAACAAGATGGATCGTACCGGCGCTGACTTCACGCGCTGCATGGCCATGATCACGGACCGCCTCAGCAAGCGCGCCTTCGCGCTGCAGTTGCCGGTGGGGTCGGGCGAGCTGTTCACCGGGCACATCGACGTCATCGAGCGCAAGCAGTACATCTTCGACGACGCGAGCCTCGGCAAGACCTTCGCAGTGGTCGATGTGCCCGAGGAGTATCGCGAGGCCTGTGAGGCCGCGCGGCATCTGGCCGTCGAAGCAGCGGTGGAGCACGACGAGGAGCTGATGTCCAAGTACCTCGACGGGGCCGAGTTGAGTGTGGACGAGATTCGCCGGGCCATTCGCAAGGCGACGATCGCGATGGAGTTCGTGCCCGTGCTGTGCGGCGCCTCGTTCAAGAACAAGGGCGTGCAGGCACTGCTCGACGCGGTCATCGACTATCTCCCCTCGCCGGTGGAAGTGCCCGCCATCCAGGGCCACCTGCCGCATCACGACGAGACCTTCGAGGATCGCCAGGTGAGCGATGAGGCGCCGTTCGCGGCGCTGGCGTTCAAGATCGCGACCGATCCGTTCGTCGGAAAGCTGACCTTCTTTCGGGTGTACAGCGGCGTACTCAAGTCAGGATCGTACGTCTACAACGCCACGAAGGACAAGCGCGAGCGCGTGGGTCGTCTGCTGCAGATGCATGCGAACAAGCGAGAGGAGATCGAGGAAGTGCGTGCGGGCGACATCGCCGCCGCGATCGGACTCAAGGACACGCGCACCGGCGACACGATGTGCGATGACGAGCACCCGATCATCCTCGAGGCCATGAAGTTCCCGAACCCCGTCATCGACGTGGCGGTGGAACCGAAGACCAAGGCCGATCAGGACAAGCTCGCGATCGCGCTGCAGAAGCTGTCGGAGGAGGATCCGACCTTCCGCGTGCACTCCGATCCCGAGACGTCGCAGACGATCATTTCGGGGATGGGCGAGCTGCACCTCGAGATCATCGTCGACCGCATGATGCGCGAGTTCAAGGTGGACGCGAACATCGGCCGCCCGCAGGTGGCCTATCGCGAGACCATCAAGAAGCGCGTCGAAAAGGTGGAAGGAAAGTTCGTCCGGCAGTCGGGCGGCAAGGGACAGTACGGCCATTGCGTGATCAACATGCAGCCGTCCGAGCCCGGTCAGGGCTTCGTGTTCGAGGACAAGATCGTGGGCGGTACGATTCCCCGCGAATTCATCGGACCGATCGAGCAGGGCATCAAGGAAGCACTGGCCAATGGTGTGCTGGCCGGCTATCCGATGGTCGATGTGAAGGTCGAACTGATCTTTGGCTCGTACCACGACGTGGATTCCAGCGAAATGGCGTTCAAGATCGCGGGCTCCATGGCGTTCAAGGAAGCGGCCAAGCGCGCGCAGCCGGTGATTCTCGAGCCGATGATGAACGTCGAGGTGGTCTGCCCCGAAGCGTACATGGGCGACGTGCTCGGCGATCTGTCAGCGCGCCGCGGCAAGATTGGTGGCATGACGCAGCGTGGCGAGGCACAGGTGATTGTCGCGACCGTGCCGCTGTCCGAGATGTTCGGGTATTCCACGAAGCTGCGCTCAATGTCGCAGGGCCGTGCGGTGTACTCGATGGAGTTTGCGCATTACGACGAAGTTCCGAAGAGCAAGGCCGAGGAGATCATCTCCAAGATCAAGCCGTAACGGATCGATTCTGTCTTTCAGAGTCACTGAACCTCTTTTCTTCAGAGAATAGACCATGGGCAAGGCAAAGTTCGAGCGGAACAAGCCGCATGTGAACGTGGGAACGATCGGGCACGTCGATCACGGGAAGACGACGTTGACGGCGGCGATCACGACGATTCAGGCGGCCAAGGGGTTGGCGCAGCAGGTGGCGTTCG
>JBBSVF010000303.1:0-3915 GCA_038233745.1 Gemmatimonadales bacterium | reverse complement strand
TCGCCCGCCGCCCGTCGCGCTGCCGCCGCCGCCATCACCCGCTCCATCGGCGCATCGCCCTCGGCGGCAAGCCACACATCGGGTGCATCCGGGCTCACGCGCAGCAGCCCGCGGGCGCGCAGCAACTCGCCCAGCACCACGTCCCCCATTCCGAACCCGAGCGCGGGCAGGTCTGCGCCTCCGAGCGACTGCAGCAGATCGTCGTACCGCCCACCACCGCAGATCGCGCGAAACTCGCCCGATCTGTCGAACAGCTCGAAGACGATGCCCGTGTAATACGCCAGGCCGCGCACGATGCCGAGATCCAGTTGCAACCATCCGGCGTCGCCGCCGAGCAGCGCAGGCACGTACCGCAGGAATGCCGCGAACTCCTCGAGCGGTGCGTCGCACCTGCCTGCGGGAATCGCGTCGCGCACTTCCTCGAAGGTCAGCGACCCGATCGCGAGGATGCGCGAGATGGCGTCGTCGCTCACCCCGAGATCACGCAACCGCTCCTGCGAGAGCTCCGCAGGCGCTCGCTCGAGCTTGTCGATCACCCCGTACACGCCAGCCATCGACTCGGGCGACACGCCCAGCGCCACCAGGAACGCCTGCAGGATCCGCCGATCGGACACGCGCACGACGACATCGGCGCTCGTGAGTCCGAACTCACGCATCATGTCCACCGCGCACGCCACCAGCTCTGCGTCTGCCGCCACGTCGGCGCTGCCGAAGATGTCGACGTTGAGCTGATAGTGCTCGCGGAGCCGTCCCTTCTGCTGACGCTCGTATCGGAACAGCTGGGGCATGCTGAACCAGCGCACCGGCTTCCGCAGCGCATTCGCGCGCGCCGCCACCATGCGCGCCACCGTAGGAGTCATCTCCGGGCGCAGCGCCACCTCGCGTGCACCCTTGTCGGTGAAGTTGTAGAGCTGCCCTACAATCTCTTCACCGCTCTTCCGCGTGTACAGCTCCAACGGCTCCAGCGGCGGGCCATCGTATTCCACGAAGGCGTATCTGCGAGCCACCAGTCGCCAGACGTGCATGATGTGCGCACGCTCCGCGAGCTCCTGCGGGTAGAAGTCACGGAATCCGGGAAGGGCGGCCTTGAACATCTGGACAAGTTAGCCGTTGAGCGGAGACACCTGCAACACGTTCATTGCATCGCCCACCGTGTGAAACGACCCCGTCACCAGCGTGGTATCCCCCCACTCGCCAGCCCGCCGCAACGCGCTCTCGAAATCAGCGATCGCGTGGGCTTCGAATCCGCGCGCACGGGCCAACGACAGCACCTCGTCCAGCGGCCATCGGCGATTGCCCGGCGCCGTCAGCGCGTCGGTGAGGATGAAGCGCGTCGTGACGGTCCCCAGCAAATCGAGCATCGCGCGCCAATCCTTGTCACCAAGTACGCACAGCACGGTGGTGAGTGGTTCGCCTCCCTGCGTAGCCGCGAGGCTTTCCGCGAGCGTGCGCGCGCCATCGGGATTGTGCGCCACGTCGAAGATCCAGCGACCGACGCGCTGAAAGCGGCCCGCCAGGTGGATCTGTGGCGCCGCCAGCGCCGCCTCGGCTGGCGTCACGCGAAAGCGATCGCCGGCAGCATCCAGAAGCGCCACCGTGAAGGCAAAGTTGGCCGCCTGGTGCACTCCCACGAGTGGCGTCACCACCTCCGCGGTCGTGCCGCGCGCCGAGAGGGAGAACGCGGTGCCGGCGCGATGAATCGTTGCGGGTCCCACGCTCACGATGTCCGATGCGATGATCGGCACGGCCCCCCTCGATCGTGCCGACTCTGCCAGCCAGTCTGCAACCTCAGGGTCCGGCTCTCCAATCACCGCTGGCCGGCCTGCCTTGAAGATTCCCGCTTTCTCCCGCGCGATCGACTGCAGTGAATCGCCGAGGTATTCCACGTGATCGATTCCGATGCTCGTGACGCCGGCCGCTTCCGGCTGCACCACATTCGTGGAATCCAGCCGTCCCCCCAGCCCGGTTTCGATCAGGGCGACGTCGAGCCCGGACGACGCGAAGTGGGCAAAGGCCATGGCGGTGGTCGCCTCGAAGAACGACGCGCCGATTCGCTCGATGTCGGGCAGGTGCCGTTCGATGAAGGCAGTGACCGACTCTGCAGGAATCGGCTCTCCGTTGGCAACGATTCGCTCGCGGAAATCGCAGAGATGCGGAGAGGTGTATCGTCCCACGCGCAGTCCCTTGGCGCGCAGCAGGGCGGCCGCGGTCGCCACGCTGCTGCCCTTCCCGTTGGTCCCGGCGATGTGCAGCACCGGAACCGCGACGTGCGGATCGCCCAGCATCGCCAACAGCTCGAGTGTGCGGTCGAGGCCGAAGCGCCAGGCGCCTGTCGTCCGCGCGAACAGATAGTCCAGCGCGGCGGAGTAGTCCGTCAGGGAGACGACCACCCCGTCGCCGCTGGCTTGCCGGACATATGGCGAAGGAGTTGTCCCACCGTGTGCTTCAGATCGCGGCGATGGACCACCTGATCCAGCATGCCATGGTCGAGGAGGAACTCCGCGGTCTGGAACCCTTCCGGGAGATCCTGACCCAGGGTCTGCTTGATCACGCGCGGTCCGGCAAACCCGATTACCGCGCCTGGCTCGGCGAGAATCGCGTCCCCGAGCATGGCGTAGCTTGCACTTACACCGCCGGTGGTGGGGTTCGTGAGGATCGCGATGTACGGAATGCGTCGCTCGGCCAGTTGCGCGAGCACCGCGCTCACCTTGGCCATCTGCATCAGCGAGAGCACGCCCTCCTGCATGCGCGCGCCACCCGACGCGCACACGATGATCAACGGATGCTTGCGCTCCAGGGACCGCTGCCCGAGGCGGGCAATCTTCTCGCCCACCACCGACCCCATGGACCCGCCCATGAAGGCGAAGTCCATTACGCCCAGATTCACCGGCAGTCCGTCGCTCGTCCCCGTGCAGGCCAGAAGCGCGTCGCCATCCCCTGCGTTCGTGGTGGCCTTCTTCAGGCGCCCAGGGTACTCCGGAAAGTTGAGCGGATCCACCGACCGGATGTCCAGCTCGAGCTCCTCCATGGAGTCGTCGTCGAGCAGGATGGAGCAGTAGTCATTGGCCCTGATGCGACGATGGTAATCGCAGTTGGGACACACGTTGTCATTGCGAAGAAACTTCTCGCGAATATCCGTATGTCCGCAGGCCTCGCACTTCTCCCAGACATCCGCAGGAATCTCGAGGCGTTCGCGTCGCGGGTGCCGCGCTTTTTTCTCTTTCCGGAACCATGCCATAGCAGGACAATGTGACCGAGGTCAACTACAGTGGCAAGGACTTGACTCCCGTCGCCCTACGGATGCAGCGGGGGCGACGGGAGATCAGATGGCGAATGGGCCATGACGACCGCCACGCCCCTCGGCCGAAATTCGCAGGAGAATGCCGATGGCCAGCCAGCTCGCCAGCATGAAACTGCCGCCGTACGAGAAGAAGGGCAGCGGAATTCCGGTGATGGGCATGAGGTTGAGTGTCATGCCCATGTTCTCCATCACGTGAACGAACCAGCTCGCCAGCAATCCGAATGCCACCAGGCTGCTGTAGGAATCATTCGCCCGCTCGGCGATCTTCGTCACGCGGATGAACAACATGCCGAACAGGGCGATCGCCAGCGTGACTCCGAGGAACCCCAGCTCCTCACCTACCACGGCGAAGATGAAGTCCGTGTGCTGCGCCGGCAGGAAGGCGAGTCGTTTCTGCGTGCCTTCCGTGAAGCCCTTGCCGAACCAGCCGCCCGACCCGATGGCGATCTGCGACTGCGTCACGTGGTACCCCGCCATCCTGCGATCGATATCGGGATTGATGAACACGAGCAGCCGCTTCTGCTGATACGGCGCAAGTTTCTCCCAGACGATCGGCGACGCGATGCCGAAGATCACGTTCATCACGAGGAGGAAGATGCCCTCGTACATGTATG
>JBBSVF010000302.1:0-3932 GCA_038233745.1 Gemmatimonadales bacterium | reverse complement strand
CTTCCCTATCGGCTGGCTCGTTACCTCGTCGAGCAAGTAGCTGAGAATCCACATGTACGATTGAAGTTCAATCGCAGATGGTCTGCTAAATCGTCCTAGTGAGTCGCGAATTTCCTCTCCAACGTCAAGTACGTACTGGTAATTGTCCCAGGAGACCTTGCCGGAGATGGTGCGCTGCAGGCCAAGCGCCGCGAAGAGTTTATCGAACTTCTCTGGCAGAATCGGGAAGTATCTATGCGGAGCGTATATGAACGCGAGATAAGCCATGAAGGTCCAACCGCAACCGAGGCTATTGGCGCGAAGGTAGGAGGCCAGCGAATCAAATCGAGGGCCGAATGATTCAGGCGTGGACTTCCCGCCGCGGAAGAAGTCATAATACTGTAGTTCTAGCTCCTTCAGCTGTTGCTTGCTCGTTTTGTAGAGTGATTTGGCCGGGCCTTTCTCGATACCATACCGCCGCTCGAGGAGATTGGCGGCGACCTCCGGGCGGCAGGCCGCGCGAAGGCCTTCGCGAATGGCTCCGGAGCCGGCCCGTTGCTGAGACCACCCTTCGAGCTGAAGCGCGTCCTGCGCGTGAGTTCGAACAATCTGCTTGTAGTCGACCTCGTCTTCAACAAAGTAGGGATGCCCAAACCCGGTAAACGGAATACCGCCCGATTTCTCGAACATGTACTCCTCAAAAACCGTGTGCAGTCGCGCGAGAACTGCCCTGTCGATGGTTGGCATGTTTACGGATTGTGAGGTGCTGCTGTATAACGCCTATTCTCTACCAACAGCTTTTCTGCTTATCTGTCCACAATATGCCCCTTCCCGCCACACCCGTCAATTCCCCTAACCGCCCCCCACAAAACACCTTACGCCACACCAACCCCTGCCCCGCCGCGTGTTCTTTTGCAGGAACTCCGCAGCCTTCCACTCACGCCTGCAGTGTATCACCCGGACTCCGCACCCCCAGCGACCCCTTCTTCGTCACATGCGTGTACAGCATCGTCGTCCGCACATCGTTGTGCCCCAGAAGCTGCTGCACGGTCCTGATATCGTACCCAGCATCCAAGAGGTGGGTCGCAAAGGAGTGCCGCAGCGTGTGACACCCCGCCCGCTTTGCGATCCCCGAATCGCGCACGGCCTGAGCCATCGCCCGCTGCATCACGCTGGAATGCAGATGGAACCGTACCGCAGGATGGTTCGGCGGCACATGCAGCCCGTTGCGGTCTCGTTCGTGGACGCTCTCCCAATCCCGGATCAACCGCGTCGCAGGAAAGATCCATTGCCATGCGAGGTCGCTCCCGGCACTCGGAGTCTTCTTCTGGAGCGCGCCGGGCAGGGGCACAACGGGCCGCTCGCCATGACGATCTCTCTCGTACAACTGTCGCACCTTGCCAAGCTGGCCCATCAGCGGCGCCACGGTGGACTCCGAGAGCACGCTCATCCGATCCTTCGCCCCCTTCCCTCCCCTCACGGTCACGACTCGCTCGGCGACGTCCACGTCCTTCACGCGCAGCGCCATGCATTCTCCGAGACGCAATCCGGAGCCGTAGAGGATCTGCGCGATGAGCCTGTGCGTACCGGCGAGCACGGAGAGCACCTGAGAGACTTCAGCGCGCGACAGCACCTCCGGCACCCGATGCAGTCGCCTGGCGCGGACCACCGCCGCGCCGATCGCCAAGGGGATCCCGAGCACCTCGACGTACAGGAACTGCAGCGCCGCCAGGGCCTGATTCTGCGTCGACGACGCGACCTGCGCGCGCACAGCGAGGTCGCTCAAAAAGGCGCCCACCTCGACCTCGCCCATCTCGCGGGGGTGGCGCCGGCCGTGAAATGCGATATACCGCCGAATCCACGCGACGTACGCGACTTCGGTAGCGGGGCTCATGTGGCGCGTACGTACGCGGACGCGCACAGCCTCCAGCAGGGTCATCGCTGAGAATCGTCGCGGCGCCGGGAGTAAGCGCATCGATCCGCCGCACGCGACATCCCGCTCACGCGTCCGGTGGTACCGCGTCAGCCCGACCCTACCCGCACCGGACACGTAAATCTCTCCGAGGGCCCTCTACTCCGCGCCCTCAGCCTCCGTCGGCGCGGTCTCCCGATACTCCAGCGACAACTCTGCGTCCTCCGCCTCCTCGAACGCCTTCTCCCGCTGCAACGCCGCATCCCGCTCGGAGCGATACTGCTCGTACCACTCCCGCGTGACCTCACCAGCGAGCTCGCGGTTACCCAATCCGAACGACAACGCCATCGCCAGCGCAATGGCGCCGAACAGGATCGCGAACGCGGTGGTCACGATGTCGGTGGCGATCCCCAGTTCCTGTAGCGCCATGAAGATCGCCAGCAGGATGACGCCACCACGTCCCACGCGCGCAAGCGCCCGTCCGCCATGGAGCGCACCGGCCGACGCGCCAATCAGTCCGCCCACGAAGCCGCCGAGCACGATGCCGACAAGAATGATGACGATGGCCGCGATGACACTGGGGATATAGCTGACGAGTTCACCGAACACGTTGGCCAGCGATTCGAGCCCAAGCGCATTGGCGGCCACGAGAATCACGGCGAACATCACGAGCCAGAACACGAGGTTCGCGAGCACTCGCACTGGATTGAGATGCGATCCGCTGCGCTCCACTGCCTGCATCACCCCGCCGCGCTCGAGCATGCGGTTCAGGCGAATGCGTCGCAGGAAGCGATCAACGAGCTTCTCGAGCACCTTCGCCAGCAGATACCCGGCGAACAGGATGATGAGTGCCCCGAGCAGCGCGGGCACGATGTCGCCGAAGACCTGCGAGAAACTGTTCTGCAGGCGATCGCCGAAACTGGGTGTGGTGTCCTGGAGCATCATGTCTGGGATGGCTGTTGCTGGCGGGGCGTGACGCTGCAAAGCTAGCGAATTGGCGCGGGGTTGGTGAGGTATGTCACACTAGTTCCTGGTCCCGCGCTTCTGATCGTAGATCAAACTGCGCCGGCACCGGGGGCAGATGAGCCACTCCCGGCGCCGCGCATAGCCGAGGCCGAAGGACCCTCCGCCGATGGACCGGGTGGTCATCGCGGTTCCGTCCCGCGGGCAATGGGGCACCTCCCCAGCGGCCACCGCCGCCCGGATGGCGCCCTGCTCCCCGGCGTCGAACTGCGCGCGCTCTTCGCTCATTCGTCCCGATATACGGGCGTGCGACGCTCGAGGAAGGCGTTCACGCCCTCCACGCGATCGGGACTGTCGAAACAGCCCTCGAACAGACTGACCTCCAGCCGCCGCCCTTCCTCGAATGGGAGATCGAAGGCGCTCCGCACAGCCTGCTTGGCACTCCGCACCGCCAGCGGCGAGCGCGCCGCGATGGAGTCGGCGATCTCCTCGGCCCTTCCCATGAGCGACGCGAGGTCCACGACCTCGTGCACGAGCCCGATGCGCAGGGCCTCCTCCGCGGATATGACGTCGCCGAGCATGGCGAGCCGCAACGCCTGGGCCTGGCCGATGATGCGGGGGAGCATCTGCGTGCCGCCGCCACCGGGAATGAGGCCGATATTGATCTCGGTCTGTCCGAATTTGGCAGTGTTCGACGCGATTCTCAGGTCGCAGCCGCAGGCGATCTCGAGGCCTCCACCGAGACAGACTCCGTTGATGGCAGCGATGAGCGGCGTGCGCACCTGCCGCACTGCCTCGAACACACTGCCGCCAGCCATCACGGCTCTCTGCTGCGACAGGGTGCGTCTCGCGAGCTCGGCGATGTCACCTCCGGCGACAAAGGCGCGATCACCGGCACCGGTGAGAATGATGCACCGCACCTGCGGGTCGACATCGACATCCTCGAGCGACTCGGCCAGCGCAGTGCGCATCTGCTCGCTGAGGGCATTGTGCTTCTCTGGATGATCGATGGTGACGATGGCGACATGCCCATGCCGCTCGGCGCGAACGCGCCCGGTCACTCGGGCACCCACGCGGT
>JBBSVF010000301.1:0-3966 GCA_038233745.1 Gemmatimonadales bacterium | reverse complement strand
GCTGCTGCTGATCGAGCTGACGCCGCGGATGGTGATCTGGGCTGAGGCGCCCGGGACGCCGGAGGTGCTGTTGACCTGCACGCCCGCGACCCGCCCCTGGAGGGCGTTCAGGAAGTTGTCACGCTGCGTTCCAGCGATCTCCGCACCCTGGATGGTCTGCTGCGAGGTGCCGAGGGAACGCTGGATCGCTCGCTCGCCGAGCGCCGTGACCACGACCTCATTGAGGTGTGCCGCGGTGCGCCGCAGGGTGACGTTGATCACACTCGCGGCGCCAACGATGCGTTCCTCAGGCGCCGTCCCGATCGAACGGTACTGCAGCACCTGGCCGCTGCTGACGCGGATCGTGTAGTTGCCGCCAATGTTGGTGGCCGTTCCGGTGGTGGTGCCGCGGATGAGGACCGAGACGCCGGGCATCGGCAGTCCCTGCTCGTCCGTGACGCGACCTGTCACCGTCTTCTGCTGCGCATACGCGGGCGCCGCGAAGAGGAACAGGCCGAACAGCACCGTGAGCACTCTGTTCTTCATAGGGAGGTGTACCGGGTTCTGGTGAACTTCCATGAAACGACTGCGGCCCCCGCGCAGAACGGGCGGAGGGTCGTGCGGGTCGTGCGGATCGTGCGGATCGTGCGGATCGTGCGCCTTCAGGAACAGAAATCGTATTGCAACGACATCTGTGGATGTACCGTGGAGGGAGGCAGCGCGAGAGCAAATGCGAAATCGAGCGGTGCGGACTGCCGGTGCCGGGAAGGAAGAGGCACCGGAACGTGACGATATCGCCTGATGCGTCAGGACACGGGAAGAGGTGTCGGGCGAGGCGGGTGTGACAGATGCGTTGTCGCTTGCGGGGACAATGTTACACCCCCGTGCGCGCGCTACGCAAGTCCGAATAAACGTGTGCTTCCCCCGGGACACAAGGTGGGCCCGGACTTTCACCCGGGCCCACCTTGTGTTTCACCAGTCAGAGCGCCTGTCCTACGCGCCCTTGCCCGCTCCGAGCCGCGCCGACGAGGGGAACTCGTCGTCATCCGTCATCGCGAACACGTTCGGCATGCTGTCCGGCAGCGCCGCCGGCAGCTCGGGCTGCGGAATTTCCAGCCCCTCGAGCTCCACATCCTGATACCGGTACATGCCAGTACCTGCCGGGATGAGATGCCCGATGATGATGTTCTCCTTCAGGCCGAGCAGATCGTCCTTCGCGCCACGAATGGCCGCGTCGGTGAGCACCCGGGTCGTCTCCTGGAAGGATGCCGCCGAGATGAACGACTGGGTGGTGAGCGACGCCTTCGTGATGCCGAGCAGCAGTGCCTCGGCGCTCGCCGGTGCCTCCTTCTTCTTCTTCGCCCGGTCGTTCTCGTCGCGGAACACCTGCTTGTCGACATGCTCGCCCTCCAGGAACTCCGTATCGCCCGGGTTCAGGATCCGGACCTTCTGGAGCATCTGGCGCACGATCACACCGATGTGCTTGTCGTTGATCTTCACGCCCTGCAGGCGATAGACCTCCTGCACTTCGTTCAGCAGGTACTCCTGCACCGCACGCGCTCCCTTGATGAGCAGGATGTCATGCGGATTCACGGGGCCCTCGGACAGGCGGTCACCCGCGCGCACGCGGTCGCCCTCGTGCACCCGGAGGTGCTTGCCGGCGGCCACTTCATACAACTGCGCCTCCGCCTGATCGTCCACGGTCTGCGCATCCGCGCCAGTGCCACCCCGCGTGGGCTGCACGAAGATCTCGCGCTTGCCACGCTTGATGTCGCCGAAGCGCACCACGCCGTCGATCTCCGAGATGGTCGCCGGATCCTTGGGCTTGCGCGCCTCGAACAGCTCCGCCACGCGCGGCAGACCGCCCGTGATGTCTCGGGTCTTGTACGCTTCGCGACCGAGCTTGGCGAGGGTTTCGCCGGGGAAGATCTCCTGCTCGTCCTGGATCGTGAGCTGCGCGCCCACCGGAATCACGAAGTCGCGGATCTTCTTCTCCTTTCCGCCCTTCGTGTCCCAGATCTCGATGTGCGGATGCAGCTTCTTCTCGCGATCCTCGATGACCACGCGCTGACGCAGGCCGGTGAGCTCGTCGAGCTCCTCGGACACCGACTCGTCTTCCACGAGGTCCACGAACCGGATCTTGCCCTTCACATCCGCGATGATGGGGTTGGAGTATGGATCCCACGTGAAGATCACCTGATCCTTCTTCACGTCGTCGCCGTCATTCAACATGAGGATGGCGCCCAGCGGCACCAGCAGCCGCGCCCCGACCGCCGAGTTGGGCTCGGCCGAGTTGCGGATGATGATCTCACCCTCGTAACCGGTGACGATCTGCTGGCCTTCGCGGTTCGTGACCGAGATCAGGCGATCGCTGTACTCGATCTTGCCCGCCACCTTGCTCTTCCGCGCCGTCTGCTCGGCGATACGAGCCGCCGTGCCGCCGATGTGGAAGGTGCGCAGGGTGAGCTGCGTGCCCGGCTCGCCGATCGACTGCGCCGCGATGATGCCCACGGCCTCGCCGATGTCGACCATGCTCATGGTGGCCAGGTTGCGGCCGTAGCACATGCGGCAGAGTCCACGCTTCGCCTCGCAGGTGAGCACGCTGCGGATCCGCACCGTCTCCAGCCCGCTCTCCTCGATTTCCGTTGCGGTCTCCTCGTCGATCAGCTCGCCCGCTTCCGCCAGCAACAGCGAACGGCCGGACTCGTCGAGCGAATGGGGATCCTGAATGTCCTCGGCCGCCACGTTGCCCACAATGCGCTCGGCCAGCGGCTCGATGACGTCCTCGCCTTCCTTCAGCGCGCCGACTTCGAGGCCCATGATCGTTCCGCAATCCTCCTCGGTGATCGTCACGTCCTGCGCAACGTCCACGAGGCGGCGGGTGAGATATCCGGCGTCGGCAGTCTTCAGCGCCGTATCCGCGAGACCCTTGCGGGCGCCGTGGGTGGACGAGAAGTACTCGAGCACCGAGAGGCCTTCGCGGAAGTTCGACTTGATCGGATTCTCGATGATCTCGCCGATGCCGCCGGTGAGCTTCTTCTGCGGCTTGGCCATGAGGCCACGCATGCCCGCAAGCTGCCGGATCTGATCGCGGCTGCCTCGCGAACCGGAGTCGAACATCATGAACACCGGATTGAACCCCTGCTTGCTCTCGCGCATGGCCTTCACCATGGCGTCGGCAACGTCGGAGTTCGCGTGCGTCCAGGTGTCGATCACCTTGTTGTAGCGCTCGCCGTTCGTGATGTTGCCGGTCTGGTAGGCACGCTGGAAGCGCTCGACGCGAGTCGTGGCCTCCTCCAGCAGCGTCTCCTTCTCGGCCGGGATATGCAGATCCTCGATGCCGATCGACACACCGCCGCGCGTGGCGTTGGCGAAGCCGAACTCCTTGAGGCGATCCAGGAACTGCACCGTGGCGGACAGCCCGGCGTGGCGATAGCTCTCGAACACGAGCTCCGACAGCGCCTTCTTCTTCATGTCGTGGTTCTTGAAGCCCAGCTCAGGCGGGATGATCGCGTTGAACAGCGCGCGGCCCACCGTGGTCTTTTCCCACCGTTTGCCCGCCTCGCCATCCACCTGAAGCATGATGGCGGTCTGCTGCGTCACGCGGGAGAGGCCCAGCGCCATCTCCACTTCCGCCACCGTGGCGTAGTAGCGCGTAGGCGTCATCTCGGCGAAACCATATGGCGCCTTCGTCGCCACGTAGCAGCCCAGCACGATGTCCTGCGACGGCTCCGCCACCGGACGACCGTCCGACGGCTTGAGAATGTTGTTGCTGGACAGCATGAGCAGGCGCGACTCGAGCTGCGCCTCGAACGAGAGCGGCACGTGCACGGCCATCTGATCGCCGTCGAAGTCCGCATTGAAGGCGGCGCAGACGAGCGGGTGGATACGGATGGCCTTGCCCTCGACGAGCACCGGCTCGAACGCCTGGATGCCCAGGCGATGCAGCGTGGGCGCGCGGTTGAGCAGCACCGGGTGATCGCGGAT
>JBBSVF010000300.1:0-3970 GCA_038233745.1 Gemmatimonadales bacterium | reverse complement strand
TTTCGTCCCCGCTTCACTCGACGACCGGCTCACGCGCGGCGGGCCGCTGGCACGTCACCCGGAGGAGCGCGCTGTGCGCGCAAGCATCTCGTCAGGTCCGCGCGGCCGGATCTCGTTCGGCGCCAGTGCCGGCGTGCGGGGCGACGATGCCGGCGGCAGATCGTCGCGAACCGATGTCTCCTTCACCCTGCGCCCCACCAGCAACGTGGACGTGAGCGTTGGGCCGGCGCTCGAACGGAGCCACGTCGTCGGGCAGTACGTGACGTCGGTGAGTGATCCGCTCGCCACGGCCACCTTCGGGCGCCGCTACCTGTTCGCGCCCCTCGACCAGGCCACACTCTCCATGGGCGTCCGCGCCAACGTCGCCATGTCGCCAGCGCTCACCTTCGAGAGTTACGTGCAACCCTTCGTCTCGAGCGGCTTCTACGGCACGCTCGGCGAGCTCAGGGCGCCGCGGACGTATGAATTCACGCGCTACGGGATAGACGCCGGGACGCAGACGCGCGACTCGACGGGACTGTACGTCATCGATCCCGACGGTGCGGGGCCAGCGCCGAGCTTCACGGTGCGCGACCGGAACTACTCCTACCGGTCGCTCCGCGGCAACGCCGTGCTGCGGTGGGAGTGGCGTCCCGGCTCCACGCTCTTTCTCGTGTGGCAGCAGAACCGGGAACTCAATCGCACGGCGGAAGGCGAGTACGCACGTGATGAACAGATCGGCCGGTTCGATCCGTACGGTGCCGCACGAGGGCTGTTTGCGATTCCGGCGCAGAACTTCCTGCAGATGAAGCTGACGTACTGGCTGAATCCGTAGAGGGGGGGGAATGGGGATGCGTTTCGGCGAGCGGCGTCGCGATCTTGACGCAGGCTCGCCCTGATCACAACGTCGCCACACCCACTTCTCCAGAGACAGTCCATGACGGTTCGCCTGTTCGCTGCGCTCTGTTTCAGCATCTGCGTTACTGCGCCCCTCGTCCGCGCGCAGGCGACCCGACAGCCGGCGCCTGATCTCGTCCTGACCGGCGGGAAGGTCTTCACGGCGGATTCCACGCATCCGTGGGCGGAGGCGCTCGCCATCCGCGGGAATCGGATCATGGCGGTCGGCACCACCGAAGCGATACGGCGCCTCGCACGCCGCGCGACACATGAGATCGCCCTTGGTGGACGCGTTGTCATTCCGGGAATCAACGACGCGCACGACCACGTGGGCGACGTGCCGGTGGGCGTCGCGTTCCGCACGAGCACCACGCCGACGCCTGATCCGACGCTCGCGGAGGTGCTCGACTCCCTGCGTGTGGTCGCGGCGCGGGCACCGGCGGGTGCGTGGCTCACTACGACCGTCGGCCTCCGCGTCCTCGATGACTCCACCGCCCGACGCTCGACGATCGACACCGTCGGCGGCGGCCACCCCGTGTTGCTGTGGACCTGGTGGGGCCACGGTGCGGTGCTGAGCACCGCCGCGCTGCGCGCCCTTGGTATCGCGGATTCGGCAACGGATCCGCTCGGCGGGTGGTACGAGCGCGACGCCGCCGGTCGTCTCACCGGCCGGCTCGACGAGTACGCAGAGTGGGGCGCGCTCCGCCGGCTCTATTCGACGCTTCCGGAGCACGCGGTGGTCGCGGGGCTGAAAGCGTTCGCCGATTCGTCACTGCGCATGGGTGTCACCACCGTGCAGGACATGGCAGGGTATATCGATCCACGCCTCACCATCCGCGCGTTCCGTGATGCGCACCTCCCGATACGCATTCGCCTCATCCGGTGGTCCATACCGAACGCGAAGGGTCGCAACGAGGGCGAGTGGGACGCCGTCGCCACCCATCCTGCCGAGCGCGTGGTCGTCTCGGGCCGCAAGTGGGTGATCGATGGCACGCCCATCGAGCGGAACGCACTCCGCCGCGCCGCGTACACCGCTCCGGGCGGCCCGCCGGGAAAGCACGGCCGCCTGGACTTCCCGCTCGACACCGTGCGGGCGATCCTCGCCGAGGCACTGCGGCCGGGGGCCGCTCAGCTCCACCTGCATGTGGTCGGTGATAGCACGCCTGCGCTTCTGCTATCGCTGATGGAGTCGCTCGCACCGGACTCCGTGTGGCGTACGCGGCGCGTTCGCTTCGAGCACGCGTCCGGCCTGCGCGGGCCGCTGGTGGCGCGCGCTCGGCGATTGGGTATCGTGATCGCGCAGCCTCGCGCCGGCGCGCCGCTGCACACATGGCTGGCGGCGGGCATCCCGCTCGCGTACGGCTCCGACAATTTGCGCAACCCGTTCTACAACCTGATGGTCGCCGTGACTGGCGTGCGCGGCGATTCGGCGGAGGCGCTGACCCGAGAGGAGGCGGTCTCGATGTACACGCGGGGCTCGGCCTATGCTGAGTTCGCCGAGCACGACAAGGGAACGATCGCGCCCGGGATGCTCGCCGATGTCGCCGTGCTTTCGCAGGACATCTTCACCGTTCCGGCGCCCGCTCTCCCCGCGACCACCAGTGAGCTCACGATTGTCGGCGGCCGCATCGTACGTGACGTCATTGCGTCACACACCGCGCGGAGCAGGCATTCGCACTGAGGCCTACGCCGCCGCCCGCGCTCCCTCTCCCGACAGCAGGTGCACGCTGAACGTCGATCCCTGTCCCACCACACTCGAAACGCTGATACGGTAGCCGAGTCGCTGCGCCAGCGAGCTGGAGATGGCCAGGCCAAGCCCCGTGCCGCCGTACTTGAGCGACGTGTCGCTCTCCGCCTGCTCGAACGCCTCGAAGATCGCGTCCAGCCGGTCGGCGGGGATCCCGATACCGGTATCGACCACGTCGATGCGCATGGGCGTGTACGCCGCATCAGGCACCACTCGCACGGTCACCGATCCGCGACGAGTGAACTTCAGCGCGTTGCCGACGAGGTTGATGATGATCTGCTTCAGACGTAGCGCATCGGATTCGATGATCGAGAGACCGGCCGGTACCACCGCGAGCAGCTTGATCGCACTCCCGTCGTCGCGCCCCACCACGCGACCTTCCAGCCCGGTGATGATCTCGGGCACCAGGACCGCGAGGTCGACGGCGCCGAACGTGAGCTCATCGCGTCCTGCCTCCACCTTGGCGAGATCGAGGATGTCGTTCACCAGGCGGAGCAGATGCTCGCCATTCGTGCTCACGCGCGTGAGATAGGTAAGCGACCGATCGCTCAGCTCCCCATGGGACTTCTTTCGAACCACATTCGCGAAGCCGATGATCGCGTTGAGCGGCGTGCGCAACTCGTGACTCATGCGCGAGAGGAAATCGCTCTTGGCACGCGACGCCGCCTCGGCCGCCTGCCGCGCATCGTCGGCAATGCGGCGCGCGATCTCCGCGGCGAGTTCGGCCTGCTTCCGCACGCGCACCTCGGCGTCGAGCTGCCGTACTCGTAGCCGCAGTTCCAGCAGCGCCGCCGCCTGTGCGGCGAGCGCCTTGAGCGCCTCGAGCTGCGTCTCGGTCAACACACGAGGCTTGTCGTCGATCATGCACAGTGTGCCCACGGCATGCCCGTCCGGCGTCAACAGGCGCTGGCCGGCGTAGAAACGGATGCGCGGACCACCGGTGACCAGCGGATTGTCGCTGAATCGCCGGTCCTCCAGCGCGTCGGTCACCACCAGTGGCGACTCCTGGAGGATGGTATGCGCACAGAAGGCGATGTCGCGCGGCGTCTCCGCGACATCCAGGTTGATGCTCGCCTTGAACCACTGCCGCTCGGCGTCCATGATCGAGATGATCGCGATCGGCACGTCGCAGATGATGGCGGCCAGGCGCACGATGGCGTCGTAGCCATCCTCGCGTGCGGTATCGAGAATCTCGAGGGCAGCCAACGCCTTCAGACGATCTGACTCGTTCGCCGGCTTCGGGGCGGCAATCATCGGCAGGAGAGTCCGGAATCGACTCCAGCAAGGAACAGCACGGGTACCTGGGCGCCATGTCGCATGATCAGATCATCGGCACATGTCCGGCGA
>JBBSVF010000299.1:0-3973 GCA_038233745.1 Gemmatimonadales bacterium | reverse complement strand
TCATCCTGTTCTCGCGAGTCTGGATCACGAGGCGAAGCGCACAGCGTTTCCGCACCATCGCGCTGGACATCCGGAGCGCGCTCTACTCGCTCGACCAGGATCGGATCTTCACCGACTGACGAGCACCTGCCCGCGCGGTGGCCAGGAAGCGACGGTGGACGCTTTCCGGATGCGATCTGAAACGACGGTGACTGCGATTCAGGCTGCAGATGAAATGGGCAAGCTGAGGGATGGCCGACGCCTGAGCCATGACCTCGCGGGCACTGCGTCCGGTACGAGCAATTGTATGGCACCGCGCTGGATCTCGATCTCCACGGGTGTCAGCCCCAGCAGTTCGCCATCTGCCTGCATGGCCCGCGGCCGCGACGTGGAAAGCCTCACGTGCGAGCCGGACAGAATCTGCACGCTTTTGTCCGACCCTACACCGCCGCGGAGCATCTTCCAGAAGATGCGTACGGAATCGAGCATCGACTTCGGCGAATAGATGCAGACGTCCAAAACGCCGTCCTGATGACTCACGCACTCTCCAAAGCAGAGCAGGTCGCCCAGCACGCTTCCAAAGTTGGCAACAAGGACGGAGCTGGCCAACAGATCGTGCGAATGACCGTCGACTTCCACCTGAACGTCGAAGGTCTCCCGGCGAAGGCCCGCGCGCAGCGCGGAGAGGGCGTAGGCGAGGTAGCCTAGCAGGTGTTTCGCGCGTGCGGATGCACCGCTGATCATTGCTGCATCCAGCCCCACCCCGAGTCCAATGGCGAAGCTCGGCCCGCCTTGGATGCGGCCGAGATCGATACGCACGGTGCGCGCGTTCACCAGCTGCCGAATTGCCGCTCCCGTTTGTTGGCGAATCCCTACGGAGCGCGCAATCACATTGGCGGTCCCGAGTGGCACGATGCCCAGCGGGGGGGCATCGGGAAACTCCGCAAGCGCGGTCGCCACCTCCATCGCGGTGCCGTCGCCGCCGAGGGTGAAGATGGCGTCGAACGGATGCACGCGGGGCGTGGAGAGCAGCCCGCGCACCAGTGAGGTGGCGTGGCGAGGCGCCTCGGTCTTCACGACCTCGCACGCCACGCCGGCCCTGGCCATCTCATTCAGCACCACCGGCAGCGCAGCACTGCTGCGCCGCGCGCCAGGATTCACCACGAGCAGAACCCGCCGCAAGCGACTGCCGGCACCGGACTCGGCGCTGCTCGATGGTTCGTGCGTCTTCATATTGCGCGCAGAAAGCAGATTCCTTGCCAGTGAGTGATGCTCGTCACCGGCGCGGGAAACCGCCGGGCTACTCCTCCTCCGGCTCCTCGGCATCGCGATTGACGGCCGACTCGGCGAGCGCCGTCAGGTCCTTGTCCGTCTGCTGTTCCTCGTCGAGGGTCTTCTGGAGCAGCTCCTGCTGTGCGGCATACCCGAGGCGCTTCGCCCACGTGCGGCAGGTGCCGTAACCCGCCATCTCGTAGTGCTCCACATGCTGCGCTGCCGCAATGAGTCCGGCATCCAGCACATCAGCCGCCGGCTTGTCGGAGATAAGCTCCTTACCCTCCTTGAGCACCCCTTCCATGCCCACGCACTTCTTGCCCCGGGGGCTCACACCGAGCGACTTGCAGATCCTCTCCAGGCGCGCGACGTGCTGAGTCGTCTGCTTCTCGTGCTTGGCGAAGGCTTTCCTGAGGGCAGGGTGCGTTGCCGCCTTGATCATTTTCGGGAGCGCCTGCAGAATCTGCTTCTCGGCGCTCCAGAGATCCTTGAGCTCCTCGACGTACAACTCGTGAAGGGATTGAATGGGCATGAGCAAGTCCGGTAAAAGACAGAGCGCCGCAGTTGACGCCTCGTGGTGTAATAGAAGCAACGCCCGTGCCCCCGCGCCGATGCAGACGGGACGCCACAGCGCAGGTGAATCCCCATGACGCTGAGACTTCATCTGCTGCGTCACGGACAGACTGCGCTGAGCAGGGAGAATGTCTTCTGCGGTCGTGGGCTGGATCCCGCGCTGACGGCGGAAGGGCGCCGGATGGCGCAGGCCTTTGCCGACGTCTACGGGAGCATGGCGTGGAGCGCGATCTACTCGAGCGGATTGACGCGGGCGCGGGAGACCGCGGCGCCGCTGGCCGAACGTACTGGAGGCGCTGTCCAGATACGTGATGGGCTCGCCGAGATCGACTACGGGGAGTGGGACGGACTGCATGTGGAGGCCGTCGCCGCGCGCTGGCATGATGAGCATGAGCGGTGGGTGGCAGACCCCGCCTGGAACCCTCCCACGGGAGGCGAAACCGCGATCGCGCTGGCGCAGCGGGCGGCGAGCGTGGTGCAGGAGATCAGGAGTGATCATGCAGAGGGCGACGTGCTTGTCGTCTCCCACAAGGCGACGATTCGCGTGCTGCTCTGCGAACTGCTCGGCGTGGATGTGGGACGGTTTCGATATCGCTTCGGCTGTCCCGTGGGATCGGTGACGATCATCTCGTTCGGCACCCACGGCCCGCTGGCTGAAGCGGTGGCCGACCGATCGCATCTGGATCAGCGGTTGCGGGAGCTTCCCGGCACCTGATCTGCGATCGTCGATTCCATACCCGGATTCGGAGACACACATGACCACATCACTCGACCGGCCGCTCAAGCGGGAAATAACCGTTGGCACCACTGTCTACACCCTCACGATCTCGCCCGAAGGCCTGAAGATCGCAGAGAAGGGGCGGCGGTCGGGGCAGGAACTCTCGTGGGCTTCCATCATCAGCGGAGATGCGTCGCTGGCGGAGGACCTGCGCATCTCCGTGGATGCCAGTGCGCGAGAGTGACGCTGGTCAGGCGGGGCGGCCAAGGCGTTCGCGCAGCCGATCACGCACGCCGGGCCACTCGTTCTCGATGATGGAGAACCAGACGGTGTCACGCGAGCTGCCGTCGGCGTTGAGCATGTGGTTGCGGAAGGTGCCCTCTTCCTCCGCGCCAAGGCGCAGGATGGCCGCTCTCGAGCGCTGATTGCGCGACGAGGTCTTGAGCTCGAGACGCCTGCAGCGCCATGTGTCGAACGCATGCTGGAGCATCAGCAGCTTGGTCTCGGTATTCACCGCGGAACGCTGGAAGCCCGGAGCGATCCAGGTCCAGCCGATCTCGACGCGCCGATGCGTGGAGTCGGCATTGGCGAAGCGCGTACTGCCGATCACCTGCCCAGAGCTGGCGTTGACGGTCGCAAAGGGAAGGGCGGTACGCGCGTCGCGCTGGCGGAGTGCCTCTGCGATGTAGTGCTGCATCTCGTCACGTGTGGTGACGGCGGTCGGCGTGAACTCCCAGAGCGACGGCTCGAGTCCCACGGTCGTCAGCCGGTCGAGATGCGATTCGGTGAGCGGTTCGAGCCGCACATGGACTCCCTGGAGCACCACCGGCTCGATCTTCACGCGGCTGGATCAGAGGTCGGAGCGACTTCAGGCGGTGGGAGCAGGGCAGCCAGCTTCTCGGCTCGCACCGCGTGCTTTGCACCCAGCAGGGCAAACTTGGCCGCGGTGGCGGTGTCCCCATTCTCCGTATTCTGGCGCGCCATTACGCGACAGTATTCAGCCACTTCACGCTCATCATTGACATCCTCCAGCGTAAATCCGTACGGCTGTTCATAGAGCAGGAGAGCGGCGATCGCATGGGTGGAGAACGGGAGCGAAGCAAATTGATCGCGGAGGCGGGAGAGTCCGTCCTTCTGGGCCAGAACTCCCTGCCATTCGGCAGCGGAAAGCGCGGGGGCGGGGGCAGGGGTATTGGGCATGCCGATCAGCGACGGCGAGTTTCGGACCAGCACGCCCCGTCGCAGCGGAGTGTGACAATGCGGTCCAACCCATGCTCTTCCCGAAATCCCTGTTCGGAGCGCAGCGCGGATTCGTGCGACGCCGATCCTGTCATTCACTCCACACAGCCTCACGTGTCCGTGAAAGTTCTCGTCGTCGATGTGGGTGGATCGCACATCAAGCTGCTCGCGAGTGGACATCGCCTCGTGCGC
>JBBSVF010000298.1:0-3992 GCA_038233745.1 Gemmatimonadales bacterium | reverse complement strand
GGTTCGAGCAGGTGAATGTGTATGGTGTTGGCGGCAACGCGCCAGACGCCGCGCTTCATCACCTCGCGCGCGCCATGGACCACCACTGGAATTACCGGTGCGCCCGCGGCGATCGCGAGCACGAACGGCCCTTTCTTGAAGGGACGAAGCGCGTAGGAGTCGCCACGCGTGCCTTCCGGGAAGACGATGACGTTCAGTCCGTCTTTCACCAGTCGAGCGACATCAGCGTACGCCTCGAAGGACGACTTGCGATTCTCGCGCGCCAGGAAGACGACGCCGGCGCCCTCCGCGCCCCATCCGAAGATCGGAATCTTCCGGAGTTCGGCCTTGGCAACAAAGGTGTAGTGAGGAATCCGGGCAGCGAGAGCGAAGACGTCGAACCAGCTCACGTGATTCGAGGCGTAGACGACGCCCTGCCGGTGCAGCTGCTCGGCGCCGTGAAGCACGATGCGAACCCCACCCGCGAAACAGACGCTGCGCGCCCATGTGCGCATGCACCACTGCTGCACCGAGCGGTTGCGGCCCAGTCCCAGCACATGCGCGAGCACTGCGATTGGTGCAAGCAGGATGGTCATGACGGCAAGGACAATTCCGGCCAGTATCGTGCGCATGTCAGGGAAGGTGATCGTGACCGGAGGCGACATCTGCCTGTGCGTCGTCCAGCAGCACACCGGACGCCCCTGCGCACACCTGACCGATTGCCGAGAGCTCGATGCCGAACCGGTCGCGGAACTCGCTCGCGCTCTCGCCCAACGAAGACGGCGCAGCCAGGAGAAGTTCATATTCCTCGCCACTGCGTACAGCGTCCGCGGGTAAGATGTTCTCCCAGCACGGGATCGCAGCGCTGTCCAGCCGTAGCTGCACGCGCGAGGCCGCAGCCAGGTGGCGCGCATCGGCGAGCAAGCCATCCGAGATGTCGATCATGGCGCGGACGCCCCGTGCGGCGAGCCAGCGGGCCTCGGTGATTCTCGCAACGGGGCGCACGAACCGTTCGCGCGACGCCGGCGTCGGTACTGTGCCCACGAGGAGCGCCTGGAGGGCAGCGCCAGTCCCCCCCAGACGGCCCGTGACGTACACCGTCTCTCCCGCGCGTGCCGCGTTACGACGCGTTGGAGACGCGGTATGCCCGAGCACGGTAAAGGTGAGCGACAGCTCGTCACCGGCGCTCACATTCCCCCCCACGATCGGACATCGCACACGCCGCGCGGCCATGCCAACGCCATCGGCGAGTGCCTCCGCGTCGCTCCGCCAACGCTCGGGAAGGATCAGCGACCAGAGCAGACCCAGCGGCTCGGCGGCCATCGCCGCGAGATCGCTCAGCGCGGCGGTCGCCCCCCGCTCGCCCACGTTTGAGGCTGACATCCACTCGCGGCGGAAATGCACCTGCTCCACAGTGGCGTCGGTGCTCACCACCAGTCGTTCGCCCAACGGAGGCGAGAGCAGCGCCGCATCATCTCCGATGCCGCTGGCACCAGCGCCCCAGCGCTCCACGAAGCGCCCGATGAGATCGAACTCGGCGCCGGGGCCAAGTGGGGTGCTGGTCATCGTCCGGCCTCGCCGACGGTTGGCAACTCCGCGAGAATGGGCGCGCGTGGCTCGGGCACCTCGACGCGCCATGCGTCAGGAAGTGCAGCGAGCACGTCATCGAGCGTGAATCCGCGAACGGCCCGCGCACTGCACAGCAGCGCGGCGCGTCCGTGCGCAAAGGCAGCCAGCGCAGCGGCGTCGAAGACGTCGGTGTCCTGCGCGAGAAGTGTGGCAGCGATGCCGCCGAGCATATCACCGGAGCCTCCGGTCGCGAGCACGGGGTTGCCCTCTGCCACGACGCGCACCTCGCTGCCGCGAGCGATGATGGTGGGCGTTCCCTTCAGCAGCACCGTGCATCCGCAGCGCTTCGCCAGCTCACCGGCGATCTCGAAGCGGCGGTCCAGCACTTGTTGCAGTTCCACGCCCAACAGGCGTGCGGCCTCGAGCGGATGCGGCGTGAGCAACGCCGGTCGCCCGTCGAGCAGGTCCTTCAACGAGGCGGTGTCGCCTGCAAAGGCGTTGAGCGCATCGGCGTCAAGTACGACCGGGAGCGACGTCGATTCCAGCAGTCGCGTGGTGAGCTCGCGAGCGTTCTCACCTCCAAGCCCCGGTCCCACGAGCACGGCGTCGGCCCACTCGGCGATCGCACCGCCCTCATCGGGCGATGCGGGCCAGGAGGCGGTAAGCACGGCGGGTTCCGACCGCTGCAGTGCCGACAACGTCTCCGGCATGGCATGCACGCGGACCATCCCCGCCCCACTCCGGAGGGCGGCACGCGCGGCGAGGATGGCGGCGCCGCTCATGCCATCGGCTCCGCCAATGATCGCGAGCTTTCCCCGCGTGCCCTTGTGGGCCGACGCGGTGATCGGCGCGAGCGTGTGCACAAACCACGCAGCGCTCGTCAGCAGGTGCACATCGCCCTGCGGCAACAGACCGATATCGAGCAGAACGATCTCGCCGGCGCACTCGCGATTCACGAGCAGTCCACGCTTGAGGGTGCCGAGGGCGAGGGTGATCTGCGCGCGAAGCCCACGGACGGAGACACCGGTGCTGGCGTCGAGCCCCGACGGCAGGTCGATACTGATGCAGCGCGACGTGCAGCTGCGCGCGATCAAGGCATCGAGCGCAGCGGCGAGTGTGTGCGGCAGCGCGCGCGACGCGTCGAATCCGGCACCGAGCAATGCGTCGACCAGCACGTGTTCCTGCCCCGCGGCGAGTGCCTGGTGTCCCGTGTCGTGCGCAACACCCGCTTCGAGGGCCAGCTCGCGTTCGAACTGTGCATCTTCCGAGCAAGGTGGCAAGCACTCCACGACTCGCGTCGCGATGCCGACAGCGCACAGCGCGCGCGCGATAGCCCACCCGTCACCGCCATTGTTCCCCGAGCCGGTGGCGACGACAACACCGTCGTGCAAAAGACCGCGGCACCGACTCGTGATCTCCGCGGCGGCGGCGGCCGCGGCGCGCTGCATGAGGGCGCGTGATGGCGTGCCGCGCGCAATCGCTTGTGCGTCGAGCTCACGAGCCTGCTCGCCACTCACCACGGCAATCACCGGAAGACGACGACTCGCGGGGGAACCCTCACCCGCGGGACCCGCCGGTACCGCGGCGTCGTTGCTCAGGCGACCTGTGCGCACCAGGGATAATCGCGCTCGAACGCTTCGTCGAACGAGAAGACCGCAACGAACTCATCGCGCGTATCGCTGGACTGACTCTGCAGCAGATCGAGCTCCACCAGGGTAAAGACGATATCCCCGATGTCGGATGAGCTGTGCACACCCCAGTGCTCCAGCACCATCCCCGCCATCACGCCGTAGCGATCGAGGGCGAGATCGCGACAGGCCAGCGCGAGCTCGCGACCGGTGATGTGGCGACGTTCTGGCAGCCGCTGCTGGCAGAACTCCAGTGCGCCCAGCACGAACAGGTACGCGCGCTCGTCGAATCGCTGCTCATGCAGGCGGATCCGATCCATGATGCCATCACGGAATGCGAGTTCGGGCACGGCGGACTTCGACTGGTGACGAATGAGAAACGCGACGGGCCGACAGTGATCCGCCTGGGCGCAGCGGCGCGCCATATGGAACATGGCGGCCGCGCCCCGGCAACACAACGGCAAGAATCAGGGATACAGGGGAAAGCGGCCGGCCATCGCCCGCACGTCAGCGTGCACACGCTCCGCCTCGGCCAGATCGTCCGGCGCGCACAGCACGCGGTCGATGAGACCGGCAATCTCCGTCATCTCCGCCTCCTTCATGCCTCGCGTGGTCACCGCCGGTGTGCCGATGCGGATACCACTCGTGACGAAGGGTGACTGAGTCTCGCGGGGCACCGTGTTCTTGTTCACCGTGATGCCAGCAGCGTCCAGCACCTTTTCGGCCACCTTGCCTGTGAGACCCTTGTTGCGAAGGTCCACCAGCATGAGGTGGTTGTCGGTGCCGCCGCTCACCAGTTGGTAGTCACGGGCGATG
>JBBSVF010000297.1:0-4023 GCA_038233745.1 Gemmatimonadales bacterium | reverse complement strand
CTGCAGCGCCTGTTCCACGGCGGCGACCGCTAGACCGAAGCGATGCTCGCCGGCCATGGAGCCAGAGCGGTCGAGCACGAGAGCGATGTTTACCGGGAGCCGCGTTGAGCCGCTGGTGGCGACTGGCGCGACAGTGGAGATCATGAGGTACCGCGTGCTGCGGACGCCGGGGCGGATGAGGTGGCGGTCGGTGCGGAGCTGGACGTGCATGGTGAGATCCTCCGGTAAACGTGCCGGCGCGAAGGCCGGGGTCCGGTCACGAGGTGTGACCTGGTACCGAGCAAGATGCGGAGGGGGTCTGACAGTGAATGCGGGTGTGAGTGCGGCCGGCCGACGCGAACTGAAGGGGAGCGGTGCATGCGTTTGCCGGGCAGGTCGGCGTGGCGGCGACACGTCCACAGGCCTGATCTGTCCGGATGACCACCTGCAGGCGATATTGGCGTCATCATGCTGACTGACGCCTTCATGCTGGAGCTCGCCCGCACCGTGGCGCGCGGATTCGAGATCGCGGGCATCGCCGTGATCGTGCTCGGCTCCGTGCTCGCGGTGATCAAGGGGCTGCTGCTGCTGCCCGCCGCGCGCGGCGCGGGGAAGGGCGACGCCGAGGACGTGATCGTTCCTGCGTTTCGGCGGACGCTGGGGCGAGCGATTCTCACCGGACTGGAGCTGATGGTGGCCGCTGACATCATCCGCACCGTGGCCGTGGAGCCCACGCTCCGGAATGTGCTGGTGCTGGGGCTCATCGTGATCATTCGCACCTTCCTGTCGTTCAGCCTCGAGGTGGAGATCGACGGACGGTGGCCGTGGCAGACGCAAGCGCCAGCGTTGGGCCGCCAGGCGCCACCACAGACGGGGTGATCTGTGCAAGGCGGGCGGACGACGGCGTCTCCCGTTGCACGCTCACACTCCGCAAGCCTCCATACAGCCATGCGAACTTCCATCTCAACGGTTCTGATCCTCCTGCTCGCCTCGTGCAGCAAAGGCGCCTCCTCACCTGAAGTGCAGGCGGTGCAGTACGCCAGCGTGCAGTCCACCGCCGGAGGTGCTCCCTCGGCGCAGGATGCCGCGGCGCCGCAGCCGTCGGCATCGCCCACGTCGCCCACCGACTGGGCGACGCAGAAGCTCATTCGCAGCGCAGAGCTGCGTGTACAGGTGAAGGACGTCACCGCTGCGGCGCGGGGAGCGGACAGCATCGCGCAGGCGTCGCACGCGCTCGTGGCGGACAGCCGGACCACGCAGGACGCTGACGGGCTGCGTACATCGGAGATCCTGCTCCGTGTGCCTTCACAGGACTTCCCCGCCCTGTTGCGCGCCGTGCGCGGGCTCGGAGTGGTGAAGAGCGAGAGTGTGAACACGCAGGACGTGACGAAGGAGTACGCAGATCTCGAGACCCGGCTCGCGGTGAAGGAGCAGACGGTCGCGCGACTGCGCGCCCTGCTGGACAATCGCACGGCGAAACTCTCCGATGTGCTGGAGGTGGAGCGCGCACTCAGCGACGCCATCACCATGCTGGAGCAGATGAAGGGCGAGCGGCGGTATCTCGATCAGCAGATCGCGATGTCCACGGTGCGGCTGACGTTGTTCGAGCGGACGCCGTCGCAGGTTTCGCAGATCACGCGTCCCATCGGTGATGCGCTGCGGAGCGCGATGGATGTACTCGGGCGATCGATTGGAGCGGCGATCTACTTCATCGTCGCGCTGGTGCCGTGGGTGCTCGTGGCACTCGGCGTCATCTGGCTGGTGCCTGCATGGCGACGCAGATTTCTCTCGCGCTCGGCGCGCACCCCGGAGCACGATGCTTAGGGCGCTCGGAGGCATGTGCGTCGCCCTGCTGATGGCGTGCGGGAGTCAGGCGCGGAGTGTCGCTGATACGCTACCGGCGGAGATCTCACGCGCAGATACGGTACGCGCAGAGACGGTACCCAAGGATGCGGGTGTGGTGGGCGCTGACGAGATGGTGAAGTTCACCGGGACCGAGCCCTTCTGGGGCGGGCAGGTGACGGGTGCGTCGCTCGTGTATTCCACGCCTGAGAATGCCGCCGGCGACACGATCGACGTCGCTCGCGTCGCCCAGGGGGACAGTGTGGTGTTCCGCAGCGTGCTCGGCGGGCAGGCATTTGTGTTGACGGTGCGGGCCGGTGAGTGCAGCGACGGCATGAGCGACCGGCGGTATCCCTTCAGCGCGGTACTCGACGTGCGCGGCGAGCGGCGCCGGGGATGCGCGTGGAGTGACCGGCGGGGAGTGATCAATGGCGCTGCGGTGCGCTGACTGTGCGCGTCTGGCGCGTGTGCAGTCGCGTGCTACTTGCTGGTCGCCAGGTAGAGCTGCTCCACCTTGGTGCGGGCCCAGGGCGTCTTGCGCAGGAACGTGAGTGAGGAGCGGATGCTGGGATTGCTGTGGAAGCAGCGGATGTCGATGCGTGCCGCGAGGCCGGGCCAGCCGAGTTGCGTGACGAGGTGTTCGAGCATCGCCTCGAGGGTAACGCCGTGGAGCGGGTTGTTTGGCTGGTCGGGAGGCATTGTGGTGAGGGGTGCCGAGGGGTGGACTGCAGATCCTTCGCTGCGCTCAGGATGACAGGGGTGAATGCGCTCAGGATGACGTGGTAATGTGACATGTCGTCCTGAGCCGCAGGCGAAGGACCTGCAGGTGCTGTTGCCGCAGGCCGCGCGCGGGATCACTCTCAGCCGGCATCACGCCGTCGTGGTGCCTTCCCTTCCGTATCGATCCTTGATGCGCACGATATCGTCGAGATGAGGAGTGCTCGCCTCGAGGATGTCGCAATCAGTGACCGCCTCGATGAAGTGGATCGTATTCGGCGTGATGCGGAAGGCGTCGCCCTCGGTCATGAGCTGATCCACGGGAGCAGCGTCGCCTGGAAGCTGCACCCAGTACTTCATCCGGCCGGAGAGGAGATAGACCGTCTCGTCCTTCGCATTGTGATACTGCACCGAGAGCGCCTGGCCCGCGGTCACGTGCAGGATCTTGCCCACGTAGAGATCATTCGCCGCCCAGATGATCTCGTGTCCCCACGGTTTCTCAACGCGCTTGACCGGGGTGCGGCCGCTCATCGCCTGATGGCGATGGCGATGGCCACGAAGCTGGCGGCGATCTGCGCCACCGTGCCGATGATTGCGCCCATGTCGCGCTTGTCGGCTGGATCCTTCTCAGGCACGACGACGACACTTCCCGGCTTCGGCTGCGGCAGCGACGCGGGGCGCCCGAACCGCTTGCGCACGCTCTCCAGCTTTCCGCTCGGCTGCGTCACGTAGGCGTGATCCTTGTCACCGAGCCGATTCTCGCCGCCCGCGGAATTGATGTAATAGTCGATGTCCCGTCCGCGAACCCAGGCGATCGTTGAAGGCTGATTCACGGCGCCGCGAATGGTGACCGTGGAGTTCAACGAAGGGACAGTGATGTTGTCCCCATCACGCAGGATGAGGTTGTCGCTGCTCTCGTATCGCGCGAGCGCGCTGGTCAGCTCCACGCCGACTCGACCCGTTCCGTTGAGGCTCCGGATGAACACGACGCCGTCGGCGTACGCTTCGTCGGTAAGCCCACCTGCCCGAGCGATCACGTCGGACAGCCGTTCCGACTTGTTCTTGAGAGCGTATGCGCCGGGGAAGCGCACTTCGCCCTGCAACACGACGGTGCGCTGCAGTTCCCAGTTGGGCTGACGCAGGATGAGTACGTTGTCGTACGGCTGGAGCAGCACCTGAGGCGCGCCGGCGGCGGGCGCACCCAGGCCGGGCGGTCCCGCGTATTCGCCGTTGTCCTTTCGCTCGAAAAGATACGTGGAATCGAGCGGCACGCGAATCGTGACTGCGGTACGACCCGAATCGCGCGAGGCCGGCAGCCGGGCAATCTCCGCTTCGCGCAGATAGGCGCTTTCCTGCACGCCGTTCGCCAGCAACACCAGATCGCGGAGCGTCATGCCTTCGCGGTACGGAAAGCGCCCGCCCTTCTGCACGGCGCCGCCGATGGCGACGTATCGATCAGGGCGAAACGTCGTGAGCGAAAAGACG
>JBBSVF010000296.1:0-4105 GCA_038233745.1 Gemmatimonadales bacterium | reverse complement strand
TCAGCAGCGAAGGCGCCGCCTGCAACAGCTCGGTCGCTAAAGCAAGTCGCGCGCGACGACGGATCGTCACGGGGATGAACGTGGGCTCCGTCATGGCGAGCGCGCGAGTTCAGCTACCGTCGCGGGTCAGCTCGCCGAGGGTGCGAACAGGGGCGCAAGATCCACGTAGATGCGGCAATCGTCCGCCAACGGCGGGTTGGTCTGCGCCAGGTGAAAAATGGTGCACGCCGGCACAGTCACCGTCGCGCCATCCTGGCGCAGGTACGTGACCTCGGCTTCCAGCACCAGCGTGTCATCCTTGAGCGTGGTGTGCAGGGCGCGATGTGACAGGCTCTGCATCACCGTGAAGAAGCCCGTGATGGCCTCGCGGATCTGATCGCGTCCGGTGAGCTGTGGATTGTTGCCGAAGCGCAACGCCCCGCTCTCGGTAAAGGCGTTGGCGAATGCGACTGCATCCTTCTTGTCAACGCCATTGGTATAGAGGTTTGACGACCAGGCGATGATATCTGACTCTGTGCTCATGACGAAATGGATTGAGTGGAATGAACAGTCAAAACCTCAGGACAGTACGGACACAACGCGCACGATCATGAACGCTCACCATCGCCAATCTGATCCTCGATGCTCCGGGTAACCTCCGTAACTTCATCACCGGTATGCCGTGTCGCCACGGGCTCGATGAGCATGATCCAGCACTCGCCCTCCGCCCTCGGACGATGTCGCACTCCTTTCGGGATCACCGCGCACTGGCCGGGTCCGAGGGTGATGGTGTGGTCCTCCATCTCGATGGAGAGCTGCCCCCGGTACACGATGAACAACTCGTCCTCGTGCCGGTGATCATGCCACACGAACTCGCCTTCAACCTTGGCGAGCTTCACGAACTGATCGTTCGTGTGCGCAATCACCCGCGGCGACCAGTGCTCCGTGATCGCCGCGAACTCGCCATCCAGATCGATGGTGTGCGCCATCATCGCAGCGTCCTCACGAGCCAGTCGGCAATCGCACCCATCACTCGCGGCGGGATCACCTTGCTCGGCAGCGCCGCATAATTCGCGTCACCCGGCGCGCTCTCCAGGAAGAGATGATTGAGGGTGGGAAACACCTTCATCGTCACGCGCCGGTTCCCGCCAGCGCGAAAGGCCGCCGCCAGCTCGGGGGCCTGATCGGGGGTGATCTGGATGTCGTACCCACCCTGCAGGATCAGCACGGGCGACGGGACCTTCCGTGCAACAGCCAGTGGGTCGTGCGCAAAGAAGTACGCAAACCACGGCGCGCGCGCGAAGGCCTCGATCTGCGCGGGCACGAGCCGCCGTAGCGAATCCTGTTGTGCCGCCGGCGCGCGCGAGATCACACCGGCGAGCTGGTATTCCATGATGCGCCGGCCATTCCGCGCAGGACCGGCCAGCAGCACCACACCGCGCACCCGGGCATCGCTCGCCGCAACCATTGGCGCCACCATTCCGCCTTCACTGTGTCCGATCACCGCGATTCGCGCTCCATCGACCTCCGGACGCGCACGCAGATACGCGATCGCTGCACGAATGTCGTCGGCATAGTCAGCCGACGTCTCTGTCGCCGGATCGCCGCTGGTCCCCTTGCCGCGATCGTCGATCCGCAGCACCGCAATCCCGCGTCGCCCTAGGGTATCGGCCACCTGCCGGAACAACGCATACCCCTCGATGCCGGCCAGACTCTCGTCCCGATCCTGCTGCCCAGACCCGGTGAGCGTCACCGCCGCCGGCACCCGCCGCCCCTTCGCCACGCGCGGCAGTGTGAGCGTTCCCGCAATCCGTATTCCTTCCGGACTGGTGAAGCTCACCTCCTCGGCCCGATACGGCGCACCGGAAGGCGCGGAGTAAGCGCGTCGCGCACCCGCCGCAGCCGCCGAATCGCCGCGCACAATCCGCAGGCCCTGTGAAGGCACCACGGCGCCCAGCAGACGACCAGCTCCAGACGTGGCCATCCGAATCACCACGCCCCCCACCTCGAGCAGCGTGGAGTCCGCACTCGGCATCGTCACATGCGCCGTCAGCATCTGTGCGCCGGTGAGCAAGGGCACATCCACCGCGCTCCCTCCCACCGCCCGCGCCCGCATCGCCACCTGCTCCATTACACTCGGCGAGGGATTGATCCAGAGCAGGGTCTGCGGTGTGGTGGCAATCCGTGTGGTGATGCCGGCCACCGTGATCAGCGCGCTGTCGCCGCGCAGGTCGATGGACTGCCGCACCGGACTGGTGTCGCCGGGTGCGCGATAGACGACGAGCTCCGCGCGCGCCATTCGGGCATCGGGTCTTAGCGCGATGTCGGCGTCCACCCGCGTACCCGCCGACGGGAGGAACATGGAGAGCCGCAGCCGGCCATCGCTCCGAAGCTGGGTCTCGCGCACAATGGGCGTTGAGCCGTTGAGCACCACGAACACGGTGGTGTCGGTGCGTGGCTGCTGGGCCCGCGTCGCCGGCGCGAGAGTGCACGCGGCGAGCAGCAGTGCGGGCAGGGTACGACGCATGGCGGATGGCTCCGATGGGGGAGCCATCAATCTACTGCACGCGGACGATCTCTTCCGAGAGATGCGCGATGGGGACGCTGAGTGCGCTGACGGTGGCCTGGTTCTGCGCGGCGCGGCCGTCGGCACGCAGCCAGAGGCTCTGATCCATGGTCACGGCCGGACTCCGGATCCGGTAGCGGAGGTGCAGGCGATTCCCCTCCACCTCGGCGTGCACGGCGCCAGCTGCGTTCGTGAGTGAACCGTCGTACTCCGTGCTGCTCAGGCGATGCAGCCGGAAGCGGCGCTGCTCGGTGCCCCCGTCCGCATAGGTGACCGCCTGGGAGAGCACGAACACGCTGTCGCCCTCCATGGCGCCCATTCCTTCAACTGTAAAATGTCGTGTCTTCCCCACCCGCTGATCGAGCGTCCCTTCGCCATGCGTGTGCCCCGCGAAGAACGCAAACGGATCGAAGCGGGGTTGCGGCGCAGGATCGAGATGCTCAGGCGTACCGTCCAGGCACCCTGCCGAGAGCACGAGGCTCGCGCTGCAGAGCGCCAGCCGGCGGATGACAGCGATCAACGCAACGCAGCAGCCGGAGGTGGTACGACCACTGGCGCTGGCCGCGACGGAATCATGAACAGGCTGTCGGTGGGCTGCCGTGCGGCGGGGGCGTTGCGGATGGAATCCGCGCGCCGGGCTGCTGCGGCGCGACGGACGCTGTCTGCTACACGCGCCCGTGCCGCCGCGGCTTCTGCTGCCGCCGCCCGCGCACGCCGCCGCGTGGCAATCGAATCCGCCACGAAGGCGGCGCGCGCGCTGTCCATCACCGGCTCGGCTGGTGCAGTGCTGGCCGAGGAAGTGGTGGGAGTGGTGTTCCCGGAAGTCGACGTCGCCGCCGGAGTGGCAGCGACCAGTCCGAGTGTTACTGAATCGGCATGCGCAATGGAATCGGCGCGGAGTGCGCTGTCCGTCTGCACGGCGACCACGGCCGGCGCAGGAACCGCTGGCGTGGGCGCCGTCTGGACGACAGGGGCGGTGGCCGCCACCGGGACTGACCTGGGACGGAAGACCATCCCCCAGAGCGCCAGCGCGGCCACCAGCACCACGAGCACGCCTCCGATGACCCATGTGCGGCGCGAGGGCATTTCCGCCGTGGGCGTGACCGCCGGAGCGACCCGCTCGCGAGGGCCCGTCACGCTGCCATCGGCGGCCAGCGGCATCGATTCGTCGACGATCTCTTCGTCCTCGTACTCCTCGCCCGGGAAGAGCACTGGTACGCCGCTCATGACCGGGTTGCTCGCGTCGAAGCTCAGCGCTTCGAGGGGAACGATCACCGGCGCGTCGAACTCCGGTGTCGCCACCTCGTCCTCATCCAACGTTGAGGGCTCGTCGGTGATGTCGGCCAGTGCGGTCTCGCGCTTCCGCTCCACCTCCAGCTCGCCCCGGCGCTTGAGCTCGGCGCGCAACGTCTCGATCTGCCGGCGGTCGTCCGCGGCCACTCGCTCCACCTCGGCCTTCTGCGCGGCGGCGGCCCGTTCCAGCTCGGCGCGCGTATTCGTCAGGCTGGTGCGTTCGGTGGCGAGCGCCTTCTTCAGGGTCTCGCGCTCGTCGCTCACCGC
>JBBSVF010000295.1:0-4130 GCA_038233745.1 Gemmatimonadales bacterium | reverse complement strand
GTCTTTCGCGAACACGGCATCGATACGTGTTGCGGCGGAGGCCTGCGCATTGCTGACGCGGCGGCGCTGGCACGCGTGAGCGTGGACATCGTGATCGCTGAGATCGCATCGGCGTTGCAATCTCCGAAAGCCGACGACGCGGGCGCGGTCGGTGCGGCGTGCGGCTGCGGGTGCGGGAGCAACTGATGGACTGGTTCGTCCGCTGGTTCCTGAAGGCGAGCCTCGGCTGGCTCGCACTTGGCGTCACTGCGGGAGTCGCCATGGCCATCCACCCCGTGTGGACGGTGTACCGGGCGGCGCACATGCACATGGTGCTGCTCGGCTTCGTGACGATGATGATCTACGGTGTGGCGTATCACGTCGTTCCGCGATTCACAGGACACCCGTTGCCCAGCCGCCGGCTGGCCGGCGCACACTGGTGGATGGCGAATGCCGGACTTCTGCTGATCGTGTGCGGATTCATTCTGCGGGCGACGCGGGCTACGGCCGGGACGATTCTGCTCTCCGTTGGAGGGACGTTGTCGGCGGGTGCAGCCTTTGTATTCGTGCTCTTGATCTGGCGCACGCTCGACGGTCCCGTGGAACTCCGGCGCGCTGCAGCGCGCGCGCGAGCCGCCGCCAAGGGGCGCGGGGCGCTGCCCTTGGCATAACGCTGCTCGTGCGGCCCGTCTCGCGGGTGTCACCGGCCCGGCGCGGTAACTGCGGAAGTCAGCTCGCGACTGCATCCACACGGGGTGAATCATGACGGGTACGGCGGCAGAATCGGGCGGGTGGCTGCCGGAGAAGGAGCGGAAGTTTCTCCGCGGCGTGGCCAGAGCGGCGGGGGGTGCCATCTTCTTCTCGCTCCCGCTGCTCATGACGATGGAAATGTGGTGGCTGGGCTTTACGATGAGCCGAGGCCATCTCGCGTTGCTGACCGCGACTGTGGTGCCCGTACTCATCGGTCTGTCGCGCTTTGCCGGCTTCGAGAGCACTCACACCTGGAAACAGGATGTGATGGACGGTGCTGTTGCATACGGCATCGGATTCGGCGCATCCGCCATGGTGCTCCTGCTGTTCAACCTGATCAACACCTCGTTGGGCTTTCGGGAAGTGATCGGCAAGATCGCGTTGCAAGCGGTGCCGTCCAGCTTCGGCGCCGTCCTCGCGTCCAGCCAGCTGAAGCAGCAGGATGACGGTCAGCAGGAACAGAGGAAGTCAGGCTACGGCGGCGAGTTGTTCCTGATGCTCGCCGGCGCCATCTTTTTCGCGTTCAACGTGGCTCCTACGGAAGAAATGATCGTGATCGCGTACAAGATGTCGGCCTGGCAAGGACTGGCGCTCGTGGGCGTGTCGCTCGCCATGATGCACGGGTTCGTCTACGCCTCGAACTTCTCCGGGCAGGAGTCCATTCCCGAGGGTGTACCGCAGTGGAGTATCTTCGCCCGCTTCACCGTCGTGGGCTATGCGATCTCCCTTCTGGTAAGCGCTTACGTCCTGTGGCTGTTCGGAAGGTACGAGGATGCCCCTCTCGCCATGATGGTGATGAAGGCCATCGTGCTCGGATTCCCCGCGAGTCTGGGCGCTGCGGCTGCCCGGCTCATCATCTGACCGGCAACCGGATCTCACATGAGCGAACAGCAAGAGGCTTCGGGCGAAGACGAGCGGGACCAGGCGGACGACCATCCCTCCGTGCTGCAGTGGGTCATCGCCGGCGCAAGTGCACTCCTCATCGTGGGTGTCATCGGGTTCACGACGTACGAGGCGCTGGTAGCTACAGGCTCTCCGCCGGTCGTGGTGGTAGAGGTACAGCATGTGGAAGCGGTTCCTGGAGGTTACCGTGTCGAGATCCGCGCGTACAACGAGGGGTCCATCACGGCATCCGGCGTTTCCGTGGAGGGAGAGCTGCCTCAGGACTCCGGCCCGCCCGAGAAGAGCCAGACAACAATCGACTACGTGCCCGCAAAGGGATATCGGCACGCAGGTCTCTTCTTCAAGCGCGACCCGCGCGCGAAGAACTTCTCGGTACACGCCACCGGCTACGAGCTTCCGTAGCCTGTCGCACGGTCAATCCGCTCTCACACCCCGATTGCACTTCCTATCCCGATGCGACGCCGGTGCCGTCTCCCGGGGCGTGAGCCGCCGGAAGCACCACAGTACAGCAGCTTCCCACGCCGAACGTGCTCTCCACCGTGAGTTCGCCGCCCAGCCCACGCGCGAGATCCCGGCTGATCGCCAGCCCCAGTCCCGTCCCCTCCGCGGTGCGGGTGTGATCCGCGCGCACCTGCGTGAATGGCTCGAAGATCCGGTCCATCTGGTCGGCAGCAATGCCGATCCCCGTGTCGCGAACGAAGAGACGCACGTGGGCACCATCGGGCGCTGCCCCCGCCGTGATCGAGCCACCGGGTTCGGTGAACTTCACCGCGTTCGACAGCAGGTTCACGAGGAGCTGGCGTAGCTTCTCCTCGTCAGCACGCACGACCAGGCCGCGCACCACGGGCTCGATCGTGAGCGTAAGCCGCCGCGCGCGCGCCTGCGGCACCACCAGCGATTCCGCCGACACAAGAGCATCGCCGACCTCCACGTCCGTGATATCGAACTCCACCGAGCCGGCCTGGAGCTTGGTGAAGTTGAGCAGCTCGTTGATGAGGCCGAGCAGGTGTCGCTGGCTGTGTTGGATGCGGCGGACATCGCTGCGCTGCTCATCCGTGATCGGCCCGTGAATCTCCATCTCGAGCAATTCAGCATACCCACCGATCGCATTGAGCGGCGTACGCAGCTCGTGACTCATCACGGCCAGGAACTCACCCTTCGCGCGTAACGCCGCCTCGGCTTCCGCCCGCGCCGTCTCCACCTCGAGCCTCGCTCGCACCTGCTCGGTGACATCTACCGCGACCGTCGCCACGGCATACACGGCGCCGTTCGTGTCGCGCAGCGGCGCGTGATACGTGTCGAACAGGTACGACTCGGGCACCCCGTCGCCGTCGCGATCAATCCCGATCGGCAATTCTCGCAGCGTCACCGGCTCGCCGGAGTGAAAGACATGACGGTGGGCGCGGTCGAGCGCCGAGTCGTGCAGCTGCGGGAACGCCTCGGCGAAGGTGAGACCCGTCAGCGGCGATCGCCCGCTGAACGCCTCATATGCAGGGCTCACGAGGGTGTAGCGCTGCTCCGTTCCCTCCGTGACCGCCACCGCCGCAGGGCCCTGCAGGAAGGCATCGCGGAAGCGACCCTCGCTCACCTGCAGCCGGACCGCCAGCGCCTCCATCTGGGCGCGGGACGATTCCGCCAGCCCCAGCAGCCGGGCCTCCTCGCGCCGCGCCCGCACCGCGTCGGTGACCTCCATGATCACGGCCACTACCCCGATCACCTCTCCCAGCTCCACCAGTGGGTGATACGTCGCCGTGAAGTAGTACTCCTCCACGACGCCATCGCCGTCGCGATCCACTCCGACCGGCATCTCCTGCACCACCACCGTCTCGTTGCTCTCCACAACGCGTTCGAGCACGGCGCGGAGCTGGCCGCCGGAATCGGGAAGGGCGTCCCACACCCGCATGCCCACCGGATGCGGCTCGGGCGGCACGAGCGCGAGGTACCCTGGGTTGGCCATCTCGAACACGAGTTCGTCGGCTGTCCGTCCGCGCAGTACCACCACCGCCACCGGCGCCTGCTCGAACACCCCGCGCAGCCGGGTGCGCTCGGCCGCAAGTGCCGCCATCAGCTCCTCCCGCTCGGCCCGCAGTCGCGCGCGTTCGAGCGCCTGGGCGGCCTGCCCCCCGAACGCCACGTAGAACTCTCGCTCCTCAGGAGGAAATTCCCGGGGCGGGGAAAATGTGAACGACATGCTCCCGATCACCGTGCCCGAGACCATCAACGGCACCGACGCGAGAGCGCCAGCGCCCAGATGCTGCAACGCGTCCAGAAGCTGGGGATAGCGGTCGGCGATCGATGCTGGACTGTCGGCCGTCGCGACGAAGATGGCCTCTCCCGTCCGCATGCATTCGGCCGCCGGCGTGAGCCTGCCAAGCGGCAGCGGACTGTAGCGCTCCACCATGTCCGCCTCCAGCCCGATCTGCCGCACCATCGTGGCATCCGTCGCGTCCGAGGGCCGAAGAAAGAGAGCGGCCGAAAGTGCGCCCGTCATCTGCGCC
>JBBSVF010000294.1:0-4133 GCA_038233745.1 Gemmatimonadales bacterium | reverse complement strand
GAGCCCCACGAGCTCCATGCGACGGATCCCCGTCGAGTACAGCACTTCGAGGATGGCGCGATCGCGGAGCCCGAGCGGCGTGGTGATCTCGGGCTGCTGGAGGACGCGCTCCATCTCGCTCACGGTGAGCACGGCGCGCGGCAGTCGCTTCGGGAGACGCGGGAGCTCGAGCTCGGCGGCCGGATTCACGACGAGCCGCTTCGTGCGTGTCGCCCAGGCGAGGAGCATGCGCACCGAGGTGAGCCGGTTCGCCTGCGTGGCCCGCGAGAGCGGCGCGCCCGTGTCCAGGCGCCGGTGCGTGAGTGCCTGCTGGTAGCGCTCGAGCATCGCCGGGGTGAGCACGTCGGGGGTGAGGAGGCCGCGCGCCTCGCACCACTCGGCAAAATGCGCGAGATGCAGTCGCCGGCTCGCGAGCGTGCTCGCCGCGTAGCCCTGCGCGTCCGCGGCGCTGAGATACGCCGTGACGAGCGACGCGAGCGCGGTCACGAGGAGGCCACGGCTACGGTACGACGCCGTCCAGCGGGCGCCGCAGTATCAGCGAGATTCGTCGCGACCGACCCCGTGCCGGGTAAGTCGTTGGACGAGCGCGTGATGGGGACGATGGGCGAGGTCCGCCCACCCCCCGACCGGGGCCCGACCGAGGGCCGCCCGCCCTCCGACCGCTCCTCCAAAACGCCCGACCGCTGCACATCGTACGTCGCAGTGGTCAGCGCGTCCGCCTCACGCAGCCCACTGAAGATCGTTACATCACCGGTATGATCCGCCGCCGCGTACACGAGCTCATAGCTCACGCCCTGGCCCCGTGCCGCCCGATGCACGAGCACGTATTCGAGCTCCACCAGGCGCCGGAGATGGAGCTTCACTTGCGTGGCCCCGAGCCCGATCGCATCGCGCGCCTCGCGGGCGAGGAAGCGGTAGTCCGTGCGATGCCCGCGGTGCGTCGTGCCAGGACCTTCGCATTCGCGCGTGACCCACGCTTCGAGCTGATCTAAAAAGCGACGGGTCTGCGGCGGCAGCTCATCGAGCGAGCGCCCGAGTACCGCGGCGGCGAGCCGGTTCGCGACGGCGATGTCCTCGCGTGTGACTTCGAGGTAGGTGAGCGACTGCGCGCCCCGCGTGATGGTCTTCCGCTCGCGCTGGTACTGGTGCAGCAGGGCGACGACGTCGATCAGCGTGAGATACTTCTCGTGATCGCGCCGCGTCCGCGTGCGGGCGTCGATAAAGGTGAGCTGCGGCGCGTACGGGTTGACGATGGTGACCGGCTCGAGCAGGCGCTGCGCGTTCCGATGGAGACCGAGCAGCTCCGCCTTGGCCACACTCGCGAGCCGGCCGTCGAGGGTGCGCCGGGCGCGCTGGCGCACATGGATCGCGCGGGTCTGGTCGCGGTCTTCATCCACCGTCAGCACGAGCGCGCGGTTCACCAGCTCCTCATCCAGCTCCACCGCCGTGGTGGTCAGCATGATCATCACCGGGCCTTCCACGCGGTACTCGTGCGTCACGAGCTTGCCCGACGTGGGATCCTTGCCCGTGCTGGCGATCGTGAGCTCGCCTTCACTCTGCAAGAGCTTGAGGGCATACGAGGCGCGCTCCGCGCCCTCCTCCTCGACCACGGCGAGCACCTTGTGCTTGAGATCCGTCTCCGCCATGTAGAAGAGCGCCTGGCCCGTCATCGCGGAGTACTGCACCCGTTCCTCGGGCGGCACAAAGGCCAGCACCGCATCCATCAGCGACGTCTTGCCCGCCGCGCTCGCGCTCTGGATGATGATGGCCAGCGGCTCGGGCAGCTTGCGCGACACGGCGGCGAGATAGGCGACGAGCTTGTTGGTTTCTTCGCCGACGACGCCGGCCCGCGCAAAATCGGTGAGGATGCGGTCTAACAGGTGTGGGTCACGCAGCAGCGCGAGCGCCGCGTCCCGTTCACTCTCCCCCATCGCGGGCGCGGCCGCCGCCACCGGCGCGAGCGTCGTCGCGAGTTGCTCGGCCACGAGCGCTTCCAGCGCGAGGAGCAGTGCGCCGACGTCGCGCTTGCTCGTCTCCTCGCTGACCCCGAGTTCCTTCGCCGCCTGCGCGATGAAGAGGCCCCGCGCTCGCGCGACATACAGGTCGAGCGTGTCGACGTGCACGTCCTCGCCGCGCTTCACCAGGAGATTCACACGGAGCGCATCGGGACTGAGGTTCTTCGCCAGCCCGCGCACGCGGTACGTGCGATCGCTGATCGTGCCCGTCACGTCGTCACCAGCGCGCTCGAGTGTTAACGAAGTGGGTGGCGCCGCCGGGATGCCCGGTGAGGCGACCGGCGCCACGGCAGGAGCAGCGGCTAAAGAAGAAGAAGAAGAAGCAGGGACGGCCGCTGACACGGCGATGATCGGATCAGCACGCCCGAGCCACGTGGCGGCCCGCAGCAGCACGCCCAGGCTCTCGCTCGCCGGCCCATGCGCGAGCGCGTACGTGTTCGCATCCATCCCGCGCGGGAAGTGGACCCGGTAGCACTCGATCCCCATCTGCGTGAGGTCCGCCGCGACGTGCTCCGCGCCCTGGTCGCCCGCCGCGTCGGCATCATACGCGATGAGCACACGCTCGGTCCCGTACCGGCGGAGCGCGACCCGGTGCGCTTCGGTGAAGCCGCTCACGCCGTAGCTCGTGATCACATGCCGATAGCCCGCGACCCAAAAGGTCATCGCGTCGAGCAGTGCTTCACAGAGGATCACTTCCTTCGAGCTCGCGAGCGCATCGACGTTCCACACCGCCGTGTGCGGGCCCGGGAGATAGAGATGGAGCGGCGTCCCCTCGCGGAGATCATCGCGCAGCTTCCGCCCGTAGCACTGCACGAGCTGGCCCCGCTCGCCCAGGATCGGGATCACGAGGCTCCCGCGGAAATGCTCATGCCCGCTCGCACGCAGGAGCCCCAGCCGTTCGAGCCGGCCGCGGAGATCGGCCCCCGCCTTCCGTGACTTGGCCGGGAGCCGGTACGCGAGCGTGCGGTTCGCATAGCCCAGGCGGAAGTGATCGATCAAATCGACCGAGTTGAGCCCGCGCGTCTCCAAGTACGCGATCGCTTCCGGGCTCGTCTTCAGCGTCTCGTGATAGAAGTCGAGCACCTCGCGCACGAGTGCCGGATCCTCGAGCGCCGCGGCGTCCGTCGCCTTGACCGCGAGCGGCGCCAGGGACACCGCCGGCGCCGTCCCGGTGCCCAAGCGGACGCGCAGCAGCTCCACCGCGTGCCGAAAGCTCACCCGCTCGCTGCGCATCACCCAGTCGATCGCCGACCCGCCCGCCTGACACGCGCCCAGGCAGTGCCAGAGGTTCTTCGTCGGCGTCACCACGAGGCTCGGGCCCTGGTCGTCATGAAACGGGCAGCGCCCCACGAGATTCGCGCCGTGCCGCCGGAGCTCCACGCCCGCCGCCTGCACCAGCGGCACCAGATCCGTCTCGCGCTTGAGCCGCTCCAGCTCCTCATCGGGGATGCGCGCCATGCCGAAATCCTGTCAAGGGGATGGAGTAGACAATAACTCTGATACAGATTACTCCATATCAGAGTCATGTCAACTCTCCCCTCAAAAACCGGCGCTATCGTGCAGATCCCATTCGTGGAGTCCCAGGAGCCTGCCATGACGCCGACCGACCGGCAATTCACCACGGAGCTGGGCCGCCGCGTGGCGCAGTTGCGCCAGGACACCGGCCTGACGCAGCAGACCGTGGCCACGCAGCTCGGCGTCGCCCAGCAGACCCTCGCCCACTACGAGGTCGGCCGGCTCCGCCTCCCCGTGGCCCTCGTGCCCAAGCTCGCCGCGCTCTTCGGCGTGCCCACCGATGTGTTGCTCGGTGTCACCAGCACCCAGCCCGGCAAGCGCGGGCCCACCCCGAAACTCCAGCGCCAGCTCGAGCGCCTGAGCCGCCTCCCCAAGGCCCAGCAGCAAACCGTCCTCGCCATGCTCGATGGCGTCCTGCTGCAGCACGGCTAATCGCAGCCCGACTGCCTTACTTCGTCGCAGCTATTAACTCGGCCATTGTTTAGTTGACAAACGGGGTACATGGTGATACAATTACGCCATGTCTCATCCTGATGCGCGCACGCTGAAGCCGGCGGCCCAAGCGGAGAAGCGGCGCATTGCAATGGCCATGCGGGACGCGGG
>JBBSVF010000293.1:0-4140 GCA_038233745.1 Gemmatimonadales bacterium | reverse complement strand
GAGCTCGGGCGCCAGGTGGATCGCGCCGAGCCCTGCACCATGGTGATCTTCGGCGCCACCGGAGACCTCACAAAGCGCAAGCTGTTCCCCGCCCTGTTCCAGCTCGCGGCGGAGCATCTGCTCGATCCTGAATTCTCGGTGCTTGCCGTGGGACGCGATGAGCTCACCGACGAATCGTTCCGCGAGAAAATGACCGCGGCGCTCATGGAGTCGGACGAGATCCGGTCGTTCGACGACTCCGTGTGGAAGCGGCTGGCCGCGCGCACCTTCTACTCGGGAGGCGACGCGACCGAGGACGCCGCCTACGAAGGCATCAAGACAAAGCTGGCGGAAATCGAGAAGGGCAAGTCGCCGGAGCTCTGCAACCGGTTCTTCTACCTCGCGGTGCCGCCGAGCGTCTTTGAGCCCATCGTGAAGCAGCTCTCTCGCAGCGGCCTGGTGCCGCGGAAGGATTCTCCGGACGAGCGTCCCTGGGCCCGCGTCGTCGTGGAAAAGCCCTTCGGCCACAGCCTCGGCACGGCCTGCGAGCTCAACGACCTCATGCTCTCCCTGGTCGCCGAGCATCAGGTGTACCGCATCGATCATTTTCTGGGGAAGGAGACCGTGCAGAACGTGCTGGTCTTCCGCTTCGCCAACTCCATCTTCGAGCCCCTCTGGAACCGCCGGTGGATCTCGCACGTGCAGATTACGGCGGCAGAGTCGGTGGGCGTGGAGCTTCGGGGCAAGTACTACGAAGAAGCTGGCGTGGTGCGCGACATGTTCCAGAATCACCTCATGCAGCTCCTTGCCCTCACCGCCATGGAGCCTCCCCCGAGCATGACAGCGGATGCCGTGCGCGACGAAAAGGTGAAGTTGCTGAAGAGTGTGCGCTGGCTGACGCCCGAAACCATTCCTTCAAGCGCGGTGCGCGCCCAGTACTCCGCGGGCCCCGTGAAGGACACGCTGGTAGCGGGCTATCGCGAGGAGCCGGACGTCGCGCCGGATTCACAGACCCCCACCTTCGCCGCGGCCTGCTTCCACATCGACAACTGGCGCTGGAAGGGCGTGCCCTTCTACCTGCGCAGCGGCAAGCGCATGGCGCGTCGGTATTCCGAAATCGCGATCACCTTCCAGGCACCTCCGCACCTGATGTTCGGCGGCGCCGACAGCGCACATGGCACGCTCGCGCCCAACGTCCTGGTGATGCGCGTGCAGCCTGACGAGGGCATCTCGCTGAACTTCGAAGTGAAGGTGCCCGGCGCAGCGGTAACCCTCACTCAGGAGCTCGAAGTTGCCCCGGTGGACATGGACTTCAGCTACTCCCATGCATTCGGAGAAACGTCGGCGCCCGCGTACATGACACTCCTCCTGGATGTCATGATCGGCGAAATGACGCTCTTCACGCGCAGCGACGAAGTGGAGGCGGCGTGGAAGATCATCGATCCTCTGTTGTGTTTCTGGGAGGAGCATCCGGCAACGCCGATGCCCACCTACCCCGCCGGCAGCTGGGGCCCCGCCGAGGCCGATCGGCTGATCGGGCTCGACGGAGCAACATGGCGAGTGCCCTGAGCGCTCCGTGGCTGCGCGTTACGGACTCGGTGTGGCGCGCGGCCAGCTGTTGTCAATGAGGTCGCGGTCAGGAAAGCGGCCGTACGGATCGAGAGTGATGCGCTCGATCCGGCGCGGGCCGAAGTCCAGCACCACGTCATGCGTGCTCGCACCGCTGAACCAGACGTCCACCGGTACCGTCACCAGCGCCGTTCGTGCGTCGAGCATCGTGGCCTCCTTCATGGCGCGGATCGCCGGCCCGGTGGCGGCCAGCTCCACCTTGAGCACGATGGGCGAGGGCATCTGGCCATCCTGGCGCACGGTCACCGTGGTGCGCGCGCCGCGGGTTGCCACGCGCGCGATGGATCCGTCGACCGACTCCGTGGTGAACAGCCAGTAGTTCCAGAACCAGCCGAGATCGCGGCCGAGCGCCTGGTTCATGAAGAAGGCGTAGTCCCAGGGCGATGGATGACGGAATCTCCACGCCTTCGCGTACTCGCTCATCGCGCGCTGCACGGCGCTGTCGCCCACCACGCCGCCAAGCATGGACAGCATCATCGGCGCCTTGCCGTACGCCTGGAAGGAGTAGAGTGGACCACCGTAATTCGCGTCCCACATCAGGGGCGCCTCACGCTCGTCACCACTTCGCGCGCCATACGACTGCCCGAGCTTGTCCAGGACCGGTGCCGAACCGCGGCGATCAGCGCCGGAGAGGATGTTCATGTACTGGTTGAATCCCTCGTCCATGAAACCGTACCAGGTCTCGTTGGTGCCGAGCATCATCGGCCACCATTGATGACCCGTCTCGTGGTCCGCTGCGCCCGCCCCGGACATGATGAACATGGGGTACTCCATGCCGCCCTCCGGCCCATCCACCACGGTGAGCGTGGGAAAGGCGTAGGGCATCCAGAGCTTCGAATAGAACTCCAGCGCGTGGCGTGTGCTCGCACCCACGCCGGCATACATCTGCGCGTGGTTCGGCAGGTACAGAATATGGATCGGCACGCGACCTCCACCGGGAATGGTCGCGCTCGTGGCATCGTACACGAAGCGGTCGGAAGTAGCCCAGGCGACGTCGGCGGCGGTGTCGGCCTTGAAGTGCCACACCAGGCGGTCCCCGGCGACGGTTGATTTCCCCGGTCCGCGCTGATCGGCGGAGACGATGTTCACCGTCGCATTGGATTCAAGCACATGCGAGAGCCGCTCGCGCGCCTGGCTCGTGAGCACCTGCTCGGGGTTCTGTAAAACACCAGTGGCGCCCACGAGCCAGCCGGCCGGCACGTCGAGCCGCACGTCGAAGGTCCCGAAGTTGTTGTAGAACTCGCTCGGGCCAAGGTAGGGATCGGTATCCCATCCACCGGCGCGAAGATCGTCGAACACCGCCACGCGCGGATACCACTGCGCCACCTGATAGAGCGTGTCGCCCCAGCGACCCATGCGGAGACCGCGAGCGCCTTCAGACAGTGCGACGCGGAAGTTCCAGTCGGCCTCGATCGTCGCGCTGCCATGAGCAGGCACGGGACTGGGCAACCGAATGGTCGCCACAGTCTGCGTCATGCCGCTGGCCACCGGTGCGGTGAGCGCCGCCTGCGCCGCGCCGCGCACACGACCCGCGGCGCCGGCGCGATCGGTGAGATCGACACTCTGCCCGTTCACCACCAACCGCGTTACCTGCATACCCTCCGTGAGCTCCGTCATCGTCTCGGCGCGCGGCACATTGGGCGAGAAGATGTTCTGATCGAGTCGCAGCACGATCGACCGTATCGCGGAGTCGCTGGTGTTGCGGACGATCACCGTCTCCGTGCCGGTGACCACCGACGTAGCGGGATCGAGCCGCGCACTGATCGTGTAGTCGGTCCAGAGCTGCCAGTAGTTGCGCCCGGGACGCCCGGTGGAGTCGCGCGTTCCCGCCGCCATCGCGCGCCGGATCATGTTGGTGAGCGGGATGTCGCGGCGCACGGCGCGCGGCGGGAGACCACCCGGGCGTTGCGCGCCGAGCGCGGGTGCGCCGAGGCAGGCCAGCGAGAGCAGCAGAGTAGTGCGTCGCATGATGAACGGTGCCAGTGTGAAGACGGACATCACCGTGATGCCACGCCAGCGAAATCGATGAAGCCCCTTTTCTCGTCCGTGGACAGCAACCGCACGCGCACGCGCTCTCCCACGTCCATCCCCTCGCTTCCTTGCATCACTCGTCCCTCGGCGGGTGGCGAGAGCAGTCGCACATACGTGCCGTCCCTGTTCACCCCCGTGACGATGGCCTCGAACGTGTCACCGATGCGTGACGCCAGCAACTCGGCAGCAGCAGATTTCCTGATCGTGCGTTCCACGACGTTCGCTGAGTTCTCGCGTTCCGTGCACAGAGTGGCAATGGCCTCCAGTTCGTCGTTCGAGTAGGGCGCCGGTGCGCCGGCAATGGCGGCCTTCACGAGGCGCTGCGTGACGAGATCGGCGTACCGCCTGTTGGGCGCTGTGGCGTGCGAGTAGTCGTTTGCGGCCAGTCCGAAGTGGCCTTCGTCGTCGGCGTTCCCAGGCAGGTCCAGCACGTACAGGCCGGGACCGAGCAGCTTCACGATGCTGATCGAGAGATCGGGAAAGCGCATGGGATCGGCGGCG
>JBBSVF010000292.1:0-4144 GCA_038233745.1 Gemmatimonadales bacterium | reverse complement strand
GAGCAGCACCGGCAGGAACACGATCACCGCCACGATGCACGCAACCCACGGCCCCGGAGTGCGCAGCACCGGACGCAGCGATCGACGCATCGCGACCGCGGCCACCACCGTGATCGGCAGCAGGATGCTCGTGTACTTCGACGCGAACGCGAGTCCCAGGAACAGGCCGGCCGCGGCCCACCAGTGCAGTGCCTTCGCGTCCCGCTCGACAGCACGGACCACACAGTAGAGTCCCACCGCACATGCCGCCAGCAGCGGCGCATCCGGCGTGGCGAGCACCAGGCCCGTGGCCGCCAGTGGCATGAGGGCGAACGCCACCGCGGCAATGCGCGCCGCGCGGCCTCCGCCAATCCTGTTCGCAATCCCGACCGCCGCCGCGGAGGCGATCACGCCGGCGACCACCGCGCCCAGGCGCACCAGCAGCGGTGATGGGGCGATACCGAGCAGCGCACCCAGCCCGGTCCCGGCGCGGATGAGTACCGCAACGCCGGGTGGATGATCGAAATAGCCGGCCGCGAGATGCCGCGACCAGTCCCAGTAGTAGGTCTCGTCCGGGAACAGCGGAATCCACGCGGCGAGCAGCAATCGCACCACGCCCGCCGCGAGAGTCACCAGCCACGCAGTGCGCAGGGCAGGTGCGCCGGACGTCGGTGCCGGCTCCACGGTGACCACCGCTAGAGTTCTACCAGACCGGCGCGCCGCATCTCGCGAATGCGCCATGCGAGATAGATGGTGACGAGCCAGATCATCCACACGATCCGCTCGTCGGCGGACAGCGTGCGCAGCACGCCCCAGCCCACCAGCGGCAGCGTGAGCGGTAGCCGCCATCCGCGTTCGGTGTCCGCCACGTATCGCTCGACCACCTTCGTGGACCCGCGCGCGCCGCGACGCAGCACGGTTGTGATGCCCTTGGACAGCACCTCGGGAGACGCCGAGCGCCAGCCGGGCAGGAACATGAGCGTCCACCCGGGCGCCGTGCGTCCCCATCCGTGATTGTCGGTGCCCGCCACGAGTGCGAGGTCGAGGCTGTCCGCAAGCTGGATGATCCGCGAGCGCTCGCGTCGCGTCTGGCCGAGGCCGCGCGGCGCGCCATCGATGATCTCGATGGCGCGCACACCAGCCGTCCCTGTTCCTGCCGCCGCATGCATGCGCGAGAGGTCACCGGGCAGCGTCTCGATGAGGATGGGCTCTCCTCCACCAATCGCACTCGCGAGCGTGAGGGCCTGTTCATCGATGTCGCGATTGTCCGGCGTGAGGAGGCCCGAATAGAATCGATCGGCATCGAGGACATTCACATGCTCGCCATTCCAGCCCACCTCGATCCCCGGAAGCAGTACCACATTCTCGCCGGCACGTGCCGGATTGTTGGCCCATCCGTCGCGTGCGCCCTCGAAGGTGCGGTGATCGGTGATGTACGCCGCCGCGTAGCCTGCATCGCGATGCCAGTCGCGCACCCGCTCCACGGAGAGATTGCTGCGGCCGTCATGCGAGAATCGCGTGTGGGCGTGAAAGTCCACGGCGATGATGTCGGCGCCAGTCTCGATGGCGGCCATGGGACGCGGAAGCACGGCGACGGCGCTGTAGACGGCCAGCAGGAGGACCACGGCGACGCCCACGCGTGCAAAGGCGCGCACCATGCGTCGCCCCGGCGACACCGCGTTGATCAGGTCGCGGCCGAAGAACCACCACACCACCACGAAGATGACGATGAGCGAGAGCAGTAACGCCACATGCTGCCGCACGCTGAGAAGACTCAGGGTGTCCAGAACGGCAGAAACGGGTGAGAGCAATACGTAGCCCAGTGGTCGATGGAGTCTGGCTTCCGCGATCGGTGCGCCGGTAACCGCGTCGTGAATGGCCGCGCGCGGGAACAGCGCGGAGAGCGCGAGCGCGACGGCTACGGCAGCGAGCGCGACGGGAAGCGAGCGCAGGCGCCGAAGCCATGCGGCAGCGCGGGAGTCGGGGGGCGTCTCGGCGGCTCGGGGCACGTGCGCGGGGCTGGTGGAATGAAGATCGCGGCAGGAGAGAGGCCAGCCCCGCAATCTAGCGCTCCCTACCACACGCGCACCACCAGCCGCGACCCCCATGCCCAACCGCCTCGCCACCGAGACCAGCCCGTACCTGTTGCAGCACGCGCACAATCCCGTGGACTGGTATCCGTGGGGGCCGGAGGCTCTGGAGGAGGCGGCCATTACCAATCGTCCGATCCTGCTGAGCATTGGCTACGCTGCGTGTCACTGGTGTCATGTGATGGAGCGCGAGTCGTTCGAGAACCACGACACGGCGGCGCAGATGAACCGCGACTTCGTGTGCATCAAGGTGGACCGCGAGGAGCGGCCGGATATCGACGCGATCTACATGCAAGCCACACAGGCGATGACTGGCCATGGCGGCTGGCCGATGACGGTGTTCCTGACCCCCGCTGGGGAGCCATTCCATGCCGGGACGTACTATCCGCCCGAGGATCGTCACGGGATGCCGGGCGTTCCTCGACTGCTTGCCGGCATCGCCGAGGCGTGGCGATCGCGGCAGTCCAGTGTGCGGAACACTGCGGCACAGATGCGGGAGCTGTACGCCGCCAGTCGCGAGATCACGCGTGCCACTGCGACGCTCGACGCGGCACTCCTCGACCGCGCGGCGGCCTCGTTGCGGCAGCGTTACGAGCCGCGGTTCGGCGGCTTCGATGGCGCGCCGAAGTTTCCTCCCACCATGGCCCTGGACTTCGCGCTGCGGCAGTGGGCGCGCACTGGTGACGCCGCGCAGCTCGATATGGTGCGTCACACCTTCCTGAGCATGGCGCGGGGCGGCATCCACGACCAGGTGGGCGGGGGGTTCTCACGCTACAGCGTGGATGCGTACTGGCTCGTGCCGCACTTCGAGAAGATGCTGTACGACAATGCGCTACTCGTTCGGCTGGGCGCGCATCTGGCCCAGGCCACGGGCGATGCCGAGGTGCGGCGCGTGACTGGCGAGATCATCGACTGGTTGTTTCGCGAGATGACCTCGCCCGAGGGAGGATTCTACGCCTCGCTCGACGCCGACAGCGAGGGTCACGAAGGCCGGTTCTACGTGTGGGATGCCAGTGAGTTCGATACCCTGCTCGGTGAGGATGCCTCACTGATGCGTGCGTACTGGGGCGTGACTGCCGACGGGAACTTCGAGGGCCGCAACATCCTGTTCGTCCCACATGATCCGGTGGCGTTCGCGGAGGAGCACTCACTCACCGTACACGAGCTCGAAAGCGCGATCGAGCGCGCACGCCGCATCCTTCTGGAGGCCCGCTCCCACCGCGTGCGACCTGCGCGCGACGACAAGATCATCGCCTGCTGGAACGGACTGATGTTGCGCGGGCTCGCGGATGTGGCCCGCATCACCGGCGACGACGAGCTTCGCGCGCACACACTGCGGTCGGCCACCTTCGTCTTCGATTCGCTTGTGGAGAATGGCCGCACCTGGCGCACCTTCACGCAGGGCGAGGCGCGCATCCCCGGCTTCCTCGAGGATCACGCGGCGCTCGGCCTTGCAGCGATCGCGCTCTATCAGCTCGAGTTCGACACGCGATGGCTCGCACACGCCGACGCCCTGACAGCGGCGATCGTTCAGCAGTTCTGGAGCGACGAGATCCAGGCGTTCTACGACACCGCGAGCGACTCTGAACCCCTGGTGACACGTCCGCGTGACGTGACCGACAATGCGATTCCCAGCGGGTCGTCGCTCGCGGTTGAGTTGCTGTTGCTGGTGGGCGTACTGCGCGGCAACGATGCGTACGTCGCCCGCGCCAGTCATGCGCTGGAGACAGTCGCGGAGCCGATGGCGCGCTTTCCCACGGCCTTCGGACATGCGTTGTGTGCCGCTGACCTGCTCGTGCGTGGCTCCGTGGAGCTCGTGATTGCCGGCACCGCTGGCGACCCGCAATACGACGCTCTGCTGCAGGCCGCGCGTGAGTACTATCTGCCCTCACTGCTGTTGGTCGGAGGTCGCACGGGCGACGAGAGGGCGCCGGTGCTCCTGGCGGACCGCGGAGCGGAGGATCGGGTGCTCGCATATCTGTGCGTCGACCGCCGGTGCGATCTGCCAGCCGAGAACGGATCGCAGTTGCGCGCGCAGATCGAGCGTCTGCGCGCGGGCATGCAGGCTAGTTGAT
>JBBSVF010000291.1:0-4154 GCA_038233745.1 Gemmatimonadales bacterium | reverse complement strand
CCGGGTCAATCGGGAACAGCCGCGCGTCCTCTGCGGCGAGCTCTCGAGCCGCCACTGCCATCCCTCCCATGCTGCTGAAGGGCATGGTCATGATCATGGTACCGCCGTTCACTGACGCTGATTTGCCATTCCGCAGATGCACCCACACGCGCGGGGTGGACGCGAGGTCCTTGCCATTGAACGTGATGACACTGTCGCCCTCCGCGCCGTCGAACAGCTTGCCGGCGATGTTGTTCATCAGCTTCCGGCGCTGCAGCGAGTCGAGCGGGTGATAGAAGGCGTCGCGAAGTCCGAAGGTCATTGAACCGAGCGCGGTCTCGTCGTACGCGCCCTCGATGGTTCCCGTGGTGTCCATCGTTCCCACGAACCGCATGGCGGAAACGTTCTGCGCCACGCTGAGCGTGGGGAAGGTGATCTCCTCACCCGACCCGTTTGCGTGCATCACGAGTCCGAACTCTCCCTGATAGCTCCCCGGAAGCATGCCGTACGGAACGATGTTGGCGGTGAGATCGGTGAACTGGTATCCGTTCGGCGTACGAACAGCGGCGATCTCGTGGTCGAACTGGTCGATGCTGGGCATGTCGCGCCGCACACGACCGGACGAGTTGAGGAGCACGGGATACGCCTCGATCCCCAGGTGCGCGAGCGACGAGACGAACAGCTGTGCCTTGTCCTTGCAGTCACCGAATCCTGTGGCCACCACGGTTTCCGGCGCGCGCGGCTGGTAGCCGCTGAGGCCGAGCGCGATGGAGACGTAGCGGATGTCCTGCGCCACCCAGCGGTGGACGGCGCGGATGCTGTCATCCCGCGTGCGCGCGCCACGGACGAGGCTGTCGACCATGCCCGCCACGCGGGGGGAGAGAGTCGAGCGCGGCTTCGCCAGCGTCCAGGCCCACTCCGAGACGTCGTTCCATGTGGTGGGAGACGCGATCGCCACCGACATGAAGACATCGTTGGAATCGGCGGCGAGGGCCTCGCCCTTCACACGGGGAATGTTCGACGTGGCCCAGGTGAAGGTGTGTCGGCCATTCGCTGTGCGATCCACACGTGCGAAGTTCAGGTTTCGTTCGTTGATGCGCGGCGTCATGGTGGCCGGCAGATCCACGATGTAGCGTGAGCGGGCGACCTGGAGGCCCGTGCTCACACTCCACGACTCGAAGAAATCACCCAGGTGATAGGGCGTGAGCTCTTCGGTGGTGACGCTGTAATCCACGATGGTGCCCGGCGCGACGCCCGAGAGCGACAGGCGGCGGATGCGGCGATCCGAGTAGACCGGATCGTCGGTTTCCGCGGGGACGTCGGACTCCTGCACGTGCGCCGGCTTGTTGCTCACCACGCTGCCGTCGGGGCGGACGACGCGAATCCAGTTCACGCGAAGCTTCTGGTGGCCAGGCGCGAAGCTGAAGCTCTGCTCCTGGTACCGATCGACCGCTGACGGCCGGAGAATCTGGACGATCTGACGGTACGTCCGCGTACCGCGCCCTTCCGCATCCAGCACCACCACGCCGTCGTCGAGCAGGAAGGCGGCGTCTTCCTGCGGATACTTCGCCGGATCGACGGCGAGTTTGTAGATGCTGTCGGCGCGCACGGAGGGATCGCCGGCCGCGGTGATTCGCGGCGCCTGGGCAGCGGCCTCTAGCGACAAGCTGGCGACGAGCGAGCAGGAGAGAACGAGAAGTCGGCGCATGGAGGGATGACGGGAAACGGTGACCGTGCGAGGAACACCAGTTTCGCAGGTGGTCCCGCGCACGTCAAATGTCGGAGTTAACTACCTCGTGACGCCTGCGGGCAACACCCTCGAGCAGTCGATCGATCTCCGAATCGGTGGTGTAGCAGGCCGCGCCGGCGCGGACCAGCCCGTCCGCTGCGTGACCGAGACGTTCTGCAACGGTGGTTGCGTAAAAGTCGCCGTGGCTCACGAATACTGCCTGTGCGGCGAGGGCGCGAGCTACCTGTTCACTGGGGGTATCGCCCACTGTAAAGGCCACAGTTGGCGATCGCGGCGTCCCGCGCGGCGCGGCATGCACCGCCACTCCTGGAATAGCGTCCAACCCATCACGCAGACGGGACTGCAGCAGTTCGGCGCGCCGATGCAGTTCGTCGAACACACGCACCAGCCGCTCGCGACGCGTGGCGCCCGCGCCCCACGGCGCGAGCGAGGCCATCCACTCCACCGCGGCTGCAGCGCCCACAATCCCCTCATGGTTCTGGGTGCCCGTCTCGATGCGCTCGGGCGCATCGTTCGGCGAGGGCTGCAGCTTGGGCACATCGACGGACTGAAGCAGCGAGGCCGCGGCATACAACACGCCCAGATGCGGGCCGTAGAACTTGTACGGCGAGCAGGCGAGGAAGTCACAGCCGATGTCGCGCACATCCACCAGCACATGCGGCGCGAGGTGCACCGCGTCCACAAAACTCAGCGCCCCTCTCTCGCGGGCGAGTGCACAGACCGCGCGAACATCGGTGATCGTGCCCAGCGCGTTCGACGCGGCACCGAGGGCCACCAGTCGCGTGCGCGGGCCGATCAGGCGGTCGAAGCCCCCGGCCTCGTGCTGCATCGTGGCGGTGTCGAGCGGCACGGTGCGGATCACGAGCCCCCGCTCCTGCGCCACCGCGTGCCAGGGAGCAATGTTCGCGTGATGATCCAGCTCCGTCACCACGATCTCGTCACCGGGTTCCCACCCGCGGGCAAGGCCGCGTGCGAGATGAAAAGTTATGGTGGTCATGTTGCTGCCGAACGAGATGTCGTCCGGCGTAGCATTCAGGAAATCAGCGAAGCACTCGCGGGCATGCGCGAGGGCCGCGTCGGTCTCCTGACTCGTGGGATACGCCCAGTGGGTGTTGGCATTGTGGTGCAGCAGGTAGTCGCTCATCGCGTCCACCACAGCGCGCGGCACCTGCGTGCCCCCGGGTCCGTCGAAATACGCGACCGGATGCCCGCCCTGCTGGCGCTCGAGCGCGGGAAAATCCCCGCGAATGGATTCCACTGATCGAACAGCCGCCGTCATGCCCGGATCTCCTGGCCGGCCCACTGCTCCACCAGCCGCACCGCCTCCACGTGATCGGCTTCTTCCCCCAGCGCGTTGCGCGCCACGCGAAAGAGGTCGGCCGCCAGCTGCAGCATTGGCGCGGGCACCTTCTGCTCGCGCGCCACCTCCGCGGCAATGCCGATGTCCTTCTCCAGAAGCGCCAGTCGGAAGGTGCGCGGAAACGCACGCGTGAGCACACGTTCGGGGAACAGATTCATGCTGGTGTTGCTGCGACCGCTGGAGGCGTTGATCACATCGAGCGCGATCGCTGGATCCACTCCCGCCTTCGACAGGGTGACGAGACCTTCCGCCGTGCTCCAGATGTGAATGGCAAGTAGGGCATTGTTCACGGCCTTGATCGCCGCGCCGGCACCCACGGGCCCGCAGTGCACGATCTTCTGCCCCAGCAACTCGAGGATGGGCCGCACACGTTCAAGCACTGCGGCATCCCCGCCCACCATGATGCTCAGCGTACCACTCACCGCGCCGGTCACGCCCCCGCTCACCGGCGCATCCAGATAGTGCACCTCATGCGCCTCGCACACGGCTGCCATCGCTCGGGAGGTGGCGGGATCGCCAGACGTGCAGTCCACCAGCGTCGCGCCGCGCCTCAGCCCTTCGAGCATCCCCTCGGGGCCCTCCAGCAGGCCGGCGACGTCGGGTGACGTGGGCAGGCAGGTGATGGCGATGTCGGCGTCGCGCACCGCATCAGCGGGAGTGCTGGCCACGCGCCCCCCGTGTTCCGCCACGAAACTCGTGGCGCGTGACGCAGTGCGGTTCCAGACCGCCAGCGTGACATCGGGGGCCTCTGCAAGACGAGTGGCCATGGGGCGGCCGATGGCGCCCAGCCCCAGGAAAGCGATGGATGACATGACGAGTGGCAAAGGTGAGAGACCTTGTGCAATCTGACGGCACTGCGCCTGTGGCGTCAGGGTATCGCGCGCCACTATTCTCCGCGCATGATCACGCGTCTCCGGATTGCCGGAATGTCTTGCCAGCGCTGCGTGCAGGCGGTGTTTACCTCCCTCACTCCCGTGGACGGCATTCTCTCGGCCGACGTGCGCATCGGGACCGCCATCATCGAGCACGATGGCCGAGCGACTGCCGAGCGGCTGCGTGAGGCGG
>JBBSVF010000290.1:0-4159 GCA_038233745.1 Gemmatimonadales bacterium | reverse complement strand
GGCGCCCGCGCCGCGCCGCCCCCCGCCGCTCTGTTTCAGTCCGCCGGACTGGCCGGGGCCTTAGGTTCCGGCAGTCGCGAGAGTGGCGAAACTGGCAGACGCACCAGACTTAGGATCTGGCACCGCAAGGTATAGGGGTTCAAGTCCCCTCTCTCGCATTTCGACGGTACAACCACCCCCTTCCCTCCCGGGAGCTCATATGCGCCGACTGCTCAGCGCCCTTGCCATCTCGATGTTCGCGCTCGTTGCGTGCGACGGCTACCTGGATCGCAGCACCAGCCCCGACATTGTCGTCGGCGCGTACACGCTGGTCACCCTAGGCGGGCACGCCCTTCCCACGGCGCTCACGGCCAACGGTGGCACCGTCACGTCGGTCACGATGGGTACGCTGGAACTGACCACTGACGGCCACTGGACGGAGACCCTCGCGATCCAGTCCACTACGGCCGGAGGACCTGCGACCAGCTCGTCGCTGGTCTCGGAGGGCAGCTGGAGCATCCGTCGCGACGTGGGACTGATGACGTTCTACGACCGCACGTCCGGCTATCAGTTTACCGGGGTTGCTGCCGGACGGCAGATCACGCTGGAATCCGTCAGCGGAACGCAGTACATCTATCGCCGCTGAGCACGGCTGGCGCGGTCGTGTCCGGCGGGAACTGTTCGCTGTCCAGAGCGTTCATCGCAGACATGACCCTGGACGACGCATCTGTGTGCCGGCGCATCGTGCGCGCCCATGCTCGCACCTTCTGGCTGGCGAGCCACTTTCTTCCCGCCGAGAAGCGGCGTGCCGCCTTTGCGCTGTACGCGTTCTGCCGGGTAGCCGACGACATGGTGGATCTCGCCCCTGCCTCCGGCACGGATGCGGTGGTGCGACAGCTGGCCGAGTATCGCGTCTCGCTCGCGGCAGCGCTGGTGGATGAGGGCGGGTCGGCGGTGTTCCGTGAGCTCGGCTGGGCGGTTCGGCGATATGGAGTGCCGGAGTCCGTGCTGCACGAGTTGTTGGACGGCGTGGCGCGCGACTGTGCACCGGATCGCTACGAGTCCTGGACGGGTCTGGCGTCCTATTGTGAAGGTGTGGCCAGCAGCGTGGGCGAGATGTGCGCGCATGTGTTCGGGGTCGAGGGCGATGCAGCGCAGCGCCGCCGGGCACTCGCGCATGCGCGGACCCTCGGCGTGGCGATGCAGCTCACCAACATTCTGCGCGACGTTGGCGAGGATGGGCGGAACGGCCGGTGCTACCTGCCGGACAGCGATCTCGCGATGTACGGGCTCACCCGGGAAGAAGTGCTCGCCGGGACGCTGGGGCGCGACCCTCGGTGGAGGGCGCTCATGTCGTTCGAGATTGCGCGTGCGCGTGCCTTGTACGACGACGCAATGCCCGGCATCGCCATGCTGGCGGCCGACGCCAGACGCTGCGCCACGGCGTGCGCTACGGGTTACGCGGGAATCCTTGGTGCGATCGAATCGCGGGAGTACGACACCTTCAGCGATCGGGCGCGGCTCGGCACTGTTGCACGCGCCTCTCTCCTCTGGTCTGTCTGGCGCAATCCCGTGTCTCCGCCCATGCAGCAAGCGTCGACTGCCACGGCCACGCGATGGGCGTAGACGAGCGGACCGGGCCCGCTCGCGGCGCGTGGCTGGCACTTGCCGGACATGCGGCGCTGCTGCTGCTCTCTGGTGTTGCATTCGCCACCTTCCTGGCGCCACCGCCTCCCGCATGGCTGGCGACGCCGGCCAACCAGCGCATCGCCGCCTTCATGTTCACCTTCGGCGGGCAGGCGACGGTGGTGCTCGGCGCGCTGGCGGGGCTGCTGCATGCGTCATCGCGGATCGGATGGCGGACGGCGGCGGGGATCTTCGTGGTGGGGTTCGGGATCTCGCTTACCGCAGAACTGGCGGGCACCGCCACCGGGTATCCGTTTGGACCGTACAGCTATACCACGCAGCTCGGATATCTGATCGGGGGGCGGGTGCCCTTCAACATTCCCACGTCGTGGTTCTACATGCTCTACGCGTCGCTCGCGATCTGCGGACGTGTGCTGCGCACAGCGGACGACAGTGCTACCCGATGGCGCTGGGCTGCCGTTGCCGCGCTGGTGCTCACCGCGTGGGATGTGTCGATGGATCCGGCGATGGTGGCAACGACGCACTGGCTGTGGCACCTCGCTCCGCTGGAGGGCGCATCTGCGGTGCGGCAGGTGTTGCTCAATGGATTCTGGTACGGCATGCCCATCACCAATTGGCTCGGCTGGCTGCTCACCGGCTTTCTTGTGGCCCGCGCGATGCTGGCGATTGTTCCTCCGTCGACCTGGACCGCGAAGGTCTCGCCGTCCCGATTGCCGATCGCGCTGTACGCGGTGAACGGCGTCCTCCCTGTTCTGATCTGCGTGGGACGTGGTTTCTGGGGTGCGGCGGTGCTGGGTACTCTGGCGATGGCGGTTCCGGTGACACTTGCGATCCGCGCGCGCCGCCAGCCATCACCCAGCATGCGCCGCGACGAGCTGCCAGCGTCTTCCGCGGCGGCCTGACCCCGCTCGTGCGCATCGTCGTGGTCGGGAGTGGGTTCGGCGGGCTGGCGTCAGCCATCCGGCTGCAGCAGCAGGGCCATCAGGTGACGATCGTGGAACAGCGGGATCGGGCCGGCGGACGCGCGTACGTGTACGAGCAGGACGGCTTCGTCTTCGACGGCGGCCCGACTATCATCACCGCGCCCTGGCTGTTGCGCGAGCTCTTCGAGCGCAGTGGACGCGACATCGACGACTATGTGCGCCTGGTGCCGATCGATCCGTTCTACAACATCCGCTTCATGGACGGCTCCGTGTTCCGGTACACGGGACGTCGCGACGAGGTGATCGAGGAAGTGCGCCGGTTCAATCCGGCCGATGTGCCTGGATACCTTCGATTCGCCGATGCCACCGACGCAATTTTCGAGGCGGGCATGGCGCTGATCGACACGCCATTCGATCGGTTCCGGGACATGATGAAGGTGGTCCCCGACCTGGTCCGGCTGAGGGCTGACCGATCCGTTGCGGCGTTCGTGAACCGGTATTTCACCGACCCGCGGCTGCGGCAGGTATTCAGCTTCCATCCACTGCTCGTGGGTGGCAATCCCTTCCAGAGCACGTCCATCTATGCGTTGATCCACACGCTGGAGCAGCGTTGGGGGGTGTGGTTCGCGATGGGTGGCACAGGCGCGGTGATTTCCGGCTTGGTGCGGCTGTTCACCGAGCTGGGGGGAGAGCTGCGTCTCGACGCCTGCGTCACGAGCATCGAGGTTGATCGTGCCTCGCGAAGGGCCACCGGGGTGACGCTGGCTGATGGTGAGACGCTCGCCGCGGGTGCGGTCGTGAGCAATGGCGATGTTGCGCAGACCTATCGCACGCTGGTGCCGTCATGGGTGCGCCGCCGGAATACAGATCGGCGCTACGAGCGCATGCAGTATTCGATGTCGCTCGTGGTGATCTACTTCGGCACCGACCGTCGCTACGAAGACGTCGTGCATCACGAGATCCTGATGGGCCCGCGCTACGAGCCCCTGCTCCGCGACATCTTTGGTGCGAAGCGCCTGAGTGAGGACTTCTCGCTGTATCTGCACCGGCCCACGGCTACGGATCCTTCGCTGGCGCCGCCGGGGTGCGACAGCTTCTACGTGCTCTCGCCGGTTCCGCATCTGGGGGGCGATGTGGATTGGGCGACGGAGGCGTCGCGGTACCGTGACCGCATCATGGCGCATCTCGAAGAGCGCTGCCTTCCCGGGCTTTCACGGCACATCGTGACCGAGCGCATGATCGACCCGCGTCACTTCCGCGATGTGCTCGGCAGCTACCTGGGCAGTGCCTTCTCGGTGGAGCCGATCCTCACGCAGAGTGCGTGGTTCCGTCCGCACAACCGGAGCGAGGATGTCGCCAATCTGTATTTTGTCGGAGCGGGCACCCATCCGGGAGCGGGAATACCCGGGGTGCTGAGTTCGGGAAAGATCGTGGCGGAGCTGATCGGGGCGGCCTGACCCGAAGTCCCTTAGGGAACCTCTGCAAATAGCGTAATTCTTGCACGGGTGGGAGGCCAGTGCGTGACCGGTTTCCTTGGGCCTCGGAGCAGACGATGAGCGAGCAGCGGACGTTGGCGAGCGTGGTGTACGATACCAAGGGAAAGGTCACGC
>JBBSVF010000289.1:0-4174 GCA_038233745.1 Gemmatimonadales bacterium | reverse complement strand
CGGCTCGCTGGCGCTCGGTGGTGCCATGGGCGCGGTGGCGATCCTGCTCAAGTCGGAGTTCCTGCTCGTGTTCATCGGCATCGTGTTCATCATCGAGACGGTGAGCGTGCTGCTGCAGCGGTTCGTGTTCAAGTACCACAAGCGCCGCCATGGACTGGAGTACGCGCAGAAGAATCGCGTCTTCGAGCGAGCGCCGCTGCACCACCATTTCGAAGTGAAGGGGTGGAGCGAGCAGCAGGTGGTCGTCCGGTTCTGGATCATCGGCATCATCGGCGCCTTCCTGGCGATCACCACTCTCAAGCTGCGCTGATGCCCGTTCGTTCGGCCACCGAGGCGCTTCCCGCCGGCTGGCTGCGCGGTGACATCAGTGTGATCGGCCTGGCGCGCAGCGGGCGCGCCGTGGCGGAACTGCTGCACCGCGCAGGCGCCGCCGTGTATGCAAGCGATGCAGGGCAGGGCGACGCGGCACGTGTCGCCGCCGAGGCACTGGGCGAGTTGGGCGCGCACGCGACGGTAGGTTCGCACGATCTCGCCCGCATCGCGGCCAGCGCGCTCGTCGTGGCAAGCCCGGGAGTTCCGCCGGACGCCGCGCCGTTGCGCGCCGCGCGTGATGCCGGTGTCGCGATCGTGAGCGAAATCGAGATTGCGCTGCAGTTCCTGCCGCATCAGCGGATGATCGGGATCACTGGCACCAACGGGAAGACCACCACGACGGCGCTGGTGCAGGCGCTGCTGACTGCGCTCGGGCATGATGCGGTGGCGGCGGGCAATATCGGCACGCCGCTCTCGGAAGTGGCGCTGCGCGCCGTGGCGCCCGACTGGATCGCCCTGGAGTTGTCGTCGTTCCAGCTGCACGACACCCCGAGCATCGCCCCCGCTGCCGGCATCCTCACCAATCTGTCGGCCAACCATCTGGACCGGTACGACTCGGTCGAGGAGTACTTTGGGGACAAGGCGCTGCTCTTTCGCAATGCCTCAGCGGATTCGGTGTGGGTGGGCAACGCGGATGACGCCGCCGTCGTGGCGATGCTCGACGGCGTGGCCGGTGAGCAGCGGCGGTTCAGCCTCCATGAGTCGACCGATGGCTGGTACGACCGTGACGGCGGCATGCTCGTGCTCGACGGCGAGCCGCTGCTTGAGCGTCACACCCTCGGATTGCTGGGTGAACACAATGTGGCGAACGCCCTGGCGGCGGCGCTCGCCGTTACCGGTGTGAGTCCGCTGCATCGCACGCGCGCCGCGCGCGAGTCCATCGCGCGCGCGCTGCAGGAGTTCTCCGCGCTCGAGCACCGGATCGAGCCGGCGGGTGAGTTTCACGATGTTCTCTGGATCAACGACTCGAAGTCCACGAATGTGGCGTCCACGCTCGTGGCGCTGCGTGGCATGTCGCGGCCCACCGTGGTGCTGCTCGGCGGGCGACACAAGGGTGAGCCCTACACGGCGCTCGCCGATGAGCTCCGGCGCATTGCGCGCGCCGTGGTGGCGTATGGCGAGGCCGGGACGCAGGTGGCGAGTGATCTGACAGATGTCGTGACGGTGGAGCACGTGGCGGGCGACTTCGATGCTGTGATGGTCCGCGCACGTGCACTCGCGAAGCCCGGCGACGCGGTGCTCCTCTCGCCCGCGTGTTCCTCGTACGACATGTTCGAGAACTACGAACAGCGCGGCCGCGCCTTCAAGGCGCTCGCGTCGCGCGAATGACCGCGTCCGCCCTGCCGCGGGAGCGCGCGCTGTCGGTCGCCCGGGTCCGTGAACGGTGGCGCATGGGGCCGGAGGCGCGCGGACTCGTGCTGGTGATGGCGGTGCTGCTGGCGTTCGGGCTCGCTGTGCTGTACAGCGCAAGCGCCATCGTGGCCATGCAGGCCAATCTCGACAGCTGGTTTTACGTGGCGCGCCAGTCCACGGGCGTGCTGGCGGGAACCGTGGCGTTCGCAATTGGCGCGAAGCTGGACGCGGAGCGCTGGCGCGAGTGGGCGTGGCCCATGATGTGGATTACGCTCGCGACGCTCTTTCTCTGCCTCGTGCTGCCCGAGAGCATTGCCCCGCGGGTGAATGGATCCAAGCGCTTTCTCCTGGGCACGTCGATTCAGCCGTCGGAGTTCGGCAAGCTCGCGGTGGTGGTCTGGACGTCGATGCTCATCGTGAAGAAGGGCGACCGACTGCAGCGGCTGGCGAAGGGCGTCCTTCCCTTCTTCGTGGTGATCGGTGTGGCCGATGTCCTGGCGGCGCTCGAGCCTGATCTCTCGGTGGCGATGCTGTACACGCTCATTCTCGCCCTGTTGCTCTTTGTGGGCGGCGTACGTCTGGCGCACTTCGTCGCACTCGGTGCGCTCGCCATTCCCGCGCTCTGGACCAAGATCGAGAAAGTACAGTACGCCATGCTGCGCCTGAGCGCGTTCTTCGATCCCGGCAGCGCACCGGCGCAGGTGAACTATCAGCTCAACCAGTCGCTGCTGGCGGTCGGCTCAGGTGGCGCCTTTGGCGTGGGCTTCGGACAGGGACGGCAGCAGTACGGCTTCCTCCCCTTTCCGTACAGCGACTTCATCGCCAGCAATATCGGAGAGGAGTGGGGGTTCGTGGGGCTTGCCGCCGTCACGCTGGCCTTCGGCGCGTACGCACTCCTGGGCTTCCGTATCGCCCGGCAGGCGCGCTCACCTTTCCTGCAACTCGTGGCCGTGGGTCTCACCTTCGTGACAGCGCTCACGGCCTACCTGCACATCGGAGTCGTGGTCGGATTGTTGCCAACCACAGGGCTCACACTCCCTTTCGTGTCGTATGGACGCTCCAACATCGTGCTCACCATGTTCCTCACCGGTATCCTGGTGAATATCGGAAGCATCAAGGAGCGCGTCATCGGCAGCGGGGCCACCGACCCACTCGCGCATACGGACTGATCATGGCGGACTCCCGCAGCACGATCTTCTTCGCCGGCGGCGGCACGGGCGGCCATCTCTATCCGGGCCTCGCCATCGCGCGCACGCTGGTGTCGCTCGATGCCACCGTCCGCCCGATCTTCATCGGCGCGCAGCGCGGGATCGAACGCACGGTCCTCCCCGCCACGGAGTTCGAGCACCTGCTGCTCGATCTCCATCCGCTCTATCGCGAACGCCCGTGGGAGAACAGGAAGACGCTCGCGGGTGCGTTCGGCGCGTGGCACGCCCTCGCGGCGCTCGCGCAGCGCACCCAGCCGCAGATGGTCGTGGGCACCGGAGGATACGCCGCAGGCCTGGCCCTCGCGTACGCCGTGGTGCACAGCATTCCCATCGTGCAGCAAGCGGGAGACAGCTATCCGGGTCTCACCGCGCGCGCCTTTCGTCGCTGGACGCGGGAATACTTTCTCGCCTTTCCCGAGGCAGGGAAGATTATCGGCGGCGTCGCCAGCCAGCATATCGACACCGGCGCGCCGATCGAGCCCCCACCATCCGAGCGGCCGGATCGTGCATCGGCGCGCCGCGCGTGGGGCTTTCCTGACACTGGCGGATCCGTGCTGCTCATCTACGGCGGCAGTCAGGGATCGCGCGCCATCAACGAAGTGGTGGCTGCCTGGGTTCAGCGTGGCTTGCCGGAGGGCCTCTGCCTCATCTGGATGACCGGCAAGGCGACATACGCGGAGTTCGCGGCGCTCGACAGCGACCGCGTGAAGGTGCGGGAATATCTCTCGCCAATCGGCGATGCGTATGCGGCCGCGGATCTCGCGCTTGTGCGCGCCGGGGCCATGACCACCTCCGAGCTCTTTGCGTGGGGCATTCCCGCGATCCTGGTGCCACTCCCCACGGCCGCCGCCGATCATCAATCCGTGAACGCGCGAACGCTGGAGGCGGCTGGAGCCGCGATCAACATCCCGCAGGCTCACCTGACCGTCGAGCGGATCGACGCAGAGGTTCGCACGCTCATCTCCGATCCGGCAGTGATGCAGCGCCTGCGCGACGGCGCGGCCACCCGCGCGCGTCCAGATGCGGCCTCCGTCATCGCTCGGCGAATCCTCGCCCGCCTCCGCGCCGGGAGCCGTACTGGCGACTGATCCCGAATGCTCTCGCGTCCGCGGTCTCGCCTGTATATTGGTCCCCACATGTCGCCCCTTCTCGACCCCGCCGATTCGCGGCCGATCCACTTCGTCGGCATCGCCGGCGCCGGCATGAACGCCCTGGCCGAGCTGTTCGTGCTGCGCGGCGCT
>JBBSVF010000288.1:0-4185 GCA_038233745.1 Gemmatimonadales bacterium | reverse complement strand
TGGCTATTGGCCCGGGCATGATCGCCGGCACAATCTCAATCTTGTGGGCACATGGAAGCCGAATGATCACTACACCTTCGCCGCCCGCTTCGGCTATGCCTCGGGAACGCCCTTCACCGACATCGTGGGTCAGGTGGTGCGCCGGGTCTACGATCCAGGCCGGAATCGCTACGGTAACGACTCGCCGCTGAACGAGGTCGAGCCGGTGGGCGGCGTGCGCAATGCGTCGCGCTATCCAATTTTCCAGCGCCTGGATCTCAGCGTCTCTCGCGTGGGCGAGTGGCGCGGTGTTCGACTCACACCGTATCTGAGCGTCGTGAACGCATACAACGCGAAGAACGTGTTCATCTACACCTTCAACTATCGGCGCAATCCGCCAACGCGGGAGGCATCGTCGCAGATTCCGCTGCTGCCGACGGCCGGGCTGACGGTGGCGTTTTGATGCGCTCCCCGCGTCGTCTGCTCATGATCGTGCTGTTGCCGGTCGTCACCGCGTGCCAGTTCGACTCGCAGACCATCCCGGGCACCTCCACGCAGATCGTCGTGCACGGCGTGCTGAATCCGGGCGTACTGCAGCAGCAGGTGATCGTGGAGAAGCTGCTTACCGGGGTCGTGACGGTGCGCAATCGTCGCTATGACCCCTTCGATCCGGTGAACACCGGCGGCGGAATTCCGGTCCGCGGCGCCACGGTGACCATCTCCGGCCCGGATGGCACGCTGCGACTGACGGAACTCGCGACGAGCACCACCTACGGAGCCGGCTTATATCTGGGGCAGACCGGCACTGCCACCCAGCCTCTCATTCGGCCGGGCGCGCGCTACGTGCTGCGGGTAGTGACGCCGGAGGGAATCGTGATCACGGGCACGACATACGTTCCGAACGCGACTCCCGCGCCCCCGCCGACGGCGTTCACCGCCTTCGATCGCAGTCGCGATACGCTGCGCTATCCGCTGCGGCCCATTGCCGGCGCGCGCTCGTTCGGCTTGCGGGTGGACAGTCCCTTCAGCGCCTTCACGCTTTTCGCGGATACCGGACGGTTCGTTCTTCAGGGCGAACTCCGCAACCTGTTCTCCTCGTCGCTCGATCGTGTGCTGCAACCGGGATTCCGGCAGACCGCGACACTGTTCGCCGCCGATACCAACTTCTACAACTACTATCGCACCCGGAACGATCCCTTCACGGGCAGCGGCATCATCAGCAGTGTGCATGGCGGGATCGGAGTGTTCGGCTCTGTCGTCGACCTGGATCTCAAGGTGCTCGAGGTTACCGAGCCATTCGAGGATCCCGCATTCGAGGGGATCTACGATCTCGTGGTGTCACCCTCGCCCGGGCGTGCGATCGGCGATGTGATCTCGCTGTACATCGAGACGAAGGCAGCGACCTCCGCGCTGAGCGGCTACTACATCGCACGGCGCTCCACCGGAACGCGCGATGGTCTCATCGGCACACGCTCCGCGACCAATCGCATCGTACTGCGCTACCTGAGGAATCAGGATGCCACCGACACGACCGCCGGATTCACCGGCACGTTCAGCGGCGACTCGATCTACGGCACCTTCCTGGGTTTCAGCGGACGCGCGGTCTACCGCAAGCGTCCGTGAGCGTCAGGCCGGCAGTGCGCTCCGGAACTCGTCACCCGAGAGCCGCAGCACCTCATCTGCGTCGCCCGATCTGCGCTGCACGCCGCGCACCACGGCATCGATCGTAAGCAGCGGCGCATCAGCCTCCTCGGTGACGCTCACGTCCCACTTGCCGCGCTCCGCGCCTTTCAGGACCAGCCGGTACCGCGCGCTGTACACGATGTAGCGCGACGGTACCATCGGCGTGGATGGCAGGGCGCCGCTCGCCGGTTCCGCCAGCGCATCGGCGAGCACCACCGGGAACTCGTCGGTCATGTACGCCGCCTCATCCGCCAGCTGATCGTGCACGTCGAGCTCCACCGGCGTGTCCAGCGCAGAGGGTTCCGCGACAGCGGCCGCAGGAACGTACCCGCCGTCCACGTCCATCGACCCGGGAATATCCGCAATGCGATCCACCGCGATCACCGCGACACCGCTCTCCAGGCCGCCCTGCTTCATCGACGAGAAGAGATGCACCTCGATCACCCGGTCCGCGGGGATCTGCCGCGCGATGGCCGCGAGGAACCGTGTGCGCGTCTCGTCGGTCATCGTGGGCCGGCGCGCTCATCGAGCTCGCGCTCGACGTAGAGCCGGAGAATGTGCATGAAATCCTGAGCGTTGGTGACCACACCGAAAGCCTGGTGGGTGCCGCGGTCCTTGAGTTTGCTGACGACGAACTCCGAGGAGTCCACGCAGATGGTCGTGAGCTCACGCAGCGACCCGTCTGGCTCGGTGACGAACGCGGGCAGCATGTTGCCTGTGGCGATCGCATGCAGCGCAGTGGCAATGAGGATCGCCATGGAAGCCCGTACGGTGTGCGCACGCATCGCGTCCTGCGCGGCGATGGCGTCGGTGATGACATCGGGCAGCGGTCCATCGTCGCGGATGGAGCCGGTGAGCACGAAGGGCACATCATGCGTCACGCACGCGTGCATGATGCCGCTCGTCACTGTGCCCTCGGCCACCGCTGCGGCGATCGAGCCCGCTGCGCGCACCCGATTGATTGCCCGCATGTGCAACCCATGCCCGCCTTCCGTACTCTCTCCCTGCCCCGTCATCCCCAGCGTCGTGCCGAAGATCGCCGCCTCGATGTCGTGCACGGCCACCGCGTTGCCGGCGAGCATCGCCCCCACGAAACCGTTCTCGATGAACCACACCATGTCGCCGCGGGCGCGGGAGTGCACGAGCGCCGGCCCGGTGACCCACACCGGATAGCCGCCGCGCTCCCGCTCATCGATCAGGATGCTGGCCATGAGCGCATAGTCGGTCGGCTTCTCGCGCGAGACGGCACTCGCCATGAAGCGGAAGTCACCCTCGTCCGCATCGTCCGCGTCGAAGGCGTGCGCGTGCACGAATACGCCTTCCCGTCCGTCCTCCGCCGTCCCCACAGCCACCAGATCACCGGCGCGGATACGCCGCGGCTCCCGCGCCCAGAGCGTACCCTCGGCGTCCAGCAACAGTGCGGCATCCATGCGAGGCTGGCGGGGCATGCGCCACTCGCCGTCGAGCCGCACATACGTGGGCAGATTGGTGGTGCAGAAGAACCCTTCGGGCAGCACGCCGTCCGCCGGCGCTGTCACGAAGCGGGCATCGGGGGCACCAGCCAGCAGGTCTGACTGGAAGTCGGGAAGGCGAAAGGAGCTCACCCCCAAATCTCGCACCCGGACAGCCCCCGGGACAGCCGCCCCCGCCTACAACAGCGCCACAGGATCCCGGTCGATGACGAGTCGCAGGCCATGCTGCCGCGGCACCTCGAACCGCTGCATCACATACCGCCCGATCCGTCCGAGATCCTGCGGACGCTCGGCCTTCACCAGCACATGCCACCGCCACCGCAGCTTCACCTTCTCCACCGGGCACGGCGCCGGGCCGATGATCGTCACACCGGGCGCCGGACGCGCGGCAAGCAGCCGATGCAGCCAGGCCGTGAGGTCCGTTGCGAGACGCGCGGTGGCGTCTTCCGACGTCCCGCTCACCACCAGGTTCGCGATGCGCAGGGTCGGCGGGTATGGCGGATGCTCGCGCCCGTCGAGCTCCTCCGCCACGAACCGATGGTAGTCGTGCGTAACCGCGCAGCGCACGGCGTGGTGGTTGGGCGAACGAGTCTGGATGATCACGCGGCCCCCCTTGGGGCCGCGGCCTGCGCGCCCAGCGACCTGGCTCAGGAGCTGAAAGCATCGCTCGCTCGCGCGAAAATCCGGGAGGTTGATTCCAACGTCCGCGTCGATCACGCCCACCAGCGTCACGTTGGGGAAATCCAGCCCCTTCGCGATCATCTGTGTCCCCAGCAGGATATCCACCTCACCCGCGCCCACGCGATCGAGGATCGTGGTGTGCGCCCACTTCGCGCTCGTCGTATCCACGTCCATGCGCGCGATGCGCGCCTGCGGAAAGCGCTCGCTGAGCATGCGCTCCACCTGTTGCGTGCCAAGCCCGCGCTGGCGCATGCGCTCGCCGCCGCACCGCGCGCACACGAGATGCAGCGGCTCGGTATGCTGGCAGTAGTGACACACGAGGCGCTCGGGTGTGCGGTGGTACGTGAGGCTGATGCTGCAGTTGGGGCAG
>JBBSVF010000287.1:0-4233 GCA_038233745.1 Gemmatimonadales bacterium | reverse complement strand
GCTGGACGGTGGCGGGTGTTGTCGCGAGCCAGCGCCGGTTCGTGTTCCTGGTGGTTGCCCTGCTCTGTGTCGCTGGCGTGTGGGCGGGGCTGGGCCTTCCGTCGGCCATCTACCCCGAGCTGCAATTTCCCCGCATCACGGTGGTTGGGCAGGGCTCTTCTCTTGGTGCGCGACAGGTGGTCTTCGCCATCACGCAGCCGCTGGAAGAGGCGGTGAGTGTCGTGCCCGGCGTCACGCGCGTGCAATCGAAGTCGATCCGCGGGGCCAGCGAGATCTCCATCACCTTCGCGCCCAGCACCGACATGGCGTATGCGCTGCAGCAGACGCAGGCGCGTGTGAACCAGTTGCGGGGCGACCTGCCGGATGGGCTCGAACTCGAGGTGGAGCGACTCTCGCCCGCCCTGTTCCCGATCGTCTCGTACAATCTCGAGGGCGGAGATCCCGCCCAGCTCTACGACATCGCGCGATATCAGATCAGGCCGGTGCTGGCACGCGTGCCTGGCGTGGGGCGCGTGGACGTGCAGGCGTCCGATGTCCGCGAAATCGAAGTCGTGGCGGATCCCGTGCGACTCGCCGAGCAGGGACTCTCGTACGATGGCCTGGCGGCGGCCATCAGAGCTGCCACCGCCGTGAGGGCGGTGGGACGCGTGGCGCAGGACTACAAGCAATATCTGCTGGTCACAGCGCAGGAAGCTGCATCAGTCGAGGATGTCGGCAACGTCGTGATCGGTGGCGGCCTGCGCGTACGCGACGTTGCGACGGTTGAGCTGGGCACCGAGGATCATGTGCGCATCGTGGCGGGGGACGGACGTCCCGCAGCGCTGCTCAACATCACGCGTCAGGTGGGAGGCAATACCGTCGCGATCGCCGACAGCGTGGCGCGCACCGCCGAGGCGCTGTCGCGCACGCTGCCGAAGGGCGTGACGCTCAAGCCGGTCTACGATCAGGCATCCCTCGTGCGCGACGCCACGGCCTCCGTTCGCGACGCAATGCTCATCGGCGCCGTGCTGGCCATCGTCATCCTCTTTCTCTTCCTGCGCCGCTGGCGGATCACGGCGATCAGTGCGGCATCCATTCCGCTGACGCTCGCGATCACGGTATTCGTGATGTCGCTGATCGGCCAGACGTTCAACCTGATGACGCTGGGAGCGATGGCGATCGCGATCGGGATCGTGATCGACGACGCAGTGGTGGTGAGCGAAAACATCGTGCGGCACCTGGGCTTCACACCGGACCGCAGCCGCGCTATCCGGGATGCCGTGCAGGAACTCATCGTCCCCGTCACGACGTCGACGATAACGACGGTCGTCGTGTTCCTCCCCCTGCGGCTGCTCGAGGGTGTCGTGGGCCAGTTCTTCGCGGCGCTCTCGATCACCCTGACCATCGCGGTGCTCGTGTCGCTCGTGCTGGCCGTGACGATCATTCCCCTGCTGGCGGAGTCGTTTCTCACGGCTGACACTCACGAGAGTGCGCCAGACGCTGCCCGTACGGTGCCGGAGGGCAAAAGAGCAGAGCCGGTGCGCGCCGGTGGCCGGCCGAAGGCGCGCGGCGCACTGGCGGCCATCGGCCGCGCGATCGATGAACTCTCAGAGCGGTACCAGCGTGCTCTCGATCGCGCACTTCACCATACTCGGCTGATGATCGCCGGCGCGGTGATCTTCGTGCTGGCCGGAGTCGTTGCGTATCGCTTCGTGCCGACCGGCTTTCTTCCGGAGATCGACGAGGGCGCCTTCGTGCTCGACTATTACACGCCCGGCGGTACAGCACTCGTGGAGACAGATCGCCAGGTGCATCTGGCCGAGCGGATTCTGCTGGCCACTCCGGAGGTGGAGGGCATATCGCGGCGCACCGGCGCGGAGCTGGGCCTGTTTGCCACTGAACAGAATGTGGGCGACATCGTGGCACGACTTCGCCCGGAAAGCCGCCGCGACCGGTCCAGCGCAGAGGTCATCGATGAGGTGCGCCGGAAGATCGAGACCACCGTGCCGCGCCTGCGCGTGGAGTTCGTGCAGATCCTGGGCGACGTCATCAACGACCTGGCCGGCGCAGCACGCCCCGTGGAGATCAAGTTGTTCGGTTCCGATCTCGTGGCACTGGAAGCGTACGCGCGGCGTCTGGGGCCGGCCATGTCGAAGATCGACGGCATGGAGGACTTCTACGACGGCGTGAGTGAGTCGGCTCCTGAACTCACGATGTCCATCAACTCGGCAGAAGCCAATCGGGTGGGCCTCACGCCGCTCGACGTGTCCGATGCGGTGAGCGGGGCACTGCTCGGCGCACCTGCTGGGGAGATCCGCCTGCAGGACCGGTCCATCAATGTGCGGGTACGCGCGCCGGACGACATCCGCGGCAACGCGCAACGACTGTCGGCGCTCCCCGTTTCCATACCCGTATCCCGCTCGACAGCGCCACTGGGCGCCATGGCATCGTTCGAACCCGCGGAGTCGCGTGCAACGTTCACGCGCGAAAACCAGCAGCAGATGATCACCATGACTGCCGATGTGAGTGGATCGCTCGGCAGCGTCATGCAGCAGGTGAATTCCGTGCTCGCCGGGCACCCGGCACCGAACGGGATCCGGGTGGAGATCGGAGGGCAGTCGGCTGGTCAGCGCGAGGCATTCCGTTCGCTGCTCACCGTGTTGGCGCTGGCCATCGCGGCCGTGATCGGCGTGATGGTGCTGCAGTTCCGCTCGTTCGTGGAACCGCTGGTGGTGCTCGCTGCGGCGCCCATCTCGCTCGTGGGCGCGATGACGCTGCTGCTGGTGACGGGCACGCCGCTGAATGTCTCATCCTTCATGGGGCTGATCCTGCTCGTGGGCCTCATCGTGAAGAACGGCATCATCCTGCTGGACTTCACGCAGCATCGCATGCTGACGGAAGGGGAAGCGCTGGAGCCTGCTCTGCTGGAGGCGGGACGTGTGCGACTGCGGCCAATTCTGATGACCACGCTGTGCACGTTGTTCGGGCTCCTGCCGCTGGCGCTGGGGCTGGGCGCGGGAAGCGACATGCAGCGTCCGCTCGCGCTGGCCGTCATCGGCGGTCTCGCACTCTCGACACCCATCACACTGTTCCTGGTGCCGACCTTTCTGGTGGCCGTCCGGGGCCGCGACTATACCCTCGTCCGCGACTATACCCTCGTCACGGAAGCCAGGGCAGCGATGAAGAAGGAGCCGCACGCATGACCCGAATAACAAACGGGGCGACGCCGAATCCGGCGCCGCCCCGTTTGTTTTCATTACTCCGGGATCTACTTCGTTTTCTTCTCGAACAGCTTGAGATACTCGCCGTAGCCTTCGGCCTCGAGCTTCGATGCGGGGACGAAGCGCATGGATGCGGAGTTCATGCAGTACCGCAGTCCGGTCGGCTTCGGGCCGTCGTCGAACACGTGGCCCAGGTGCGAATCCGCATGCTTCGAGCGGACTTCCGTGCGCGATGACAGGAGCTGCCGATCGGTCTTCGTGGCGATGTTCGATGCCTCGAGGGGGCGCGTGAAGCTCGGCCATCCGGTCCCGGATTCGAACTTGTCCAGCGAGCTGAAGAGCGCCTCACCCGACACCACATCCACATAGATGCCCGCCTCGTGGTTGTTCCAGTACTCGTTATGGAAGGGCGCTTCGGTGCCCTCATGCTGCGTGACCTTGTATTGCATGGGACTCAGCGTCTTCTGGAGTTCTGAGTCTGCTGGCTTCCTGTAGTTTTCTGACATCTTTATGCCTCCCTTGTTGGAACGTGCCGGAGCCTGCGCGTCGCTGCTGGCGGCGCACGCGACGCTCGCAAAAACGAGCGTGCCGAGCATGGCGTGGCGAATAGTCGCAGTAGTCATCATGACAACCTCACAGTGGCAGAAATCATTCTCGTCTCTCTGGTATGTATACGCCTCCAGAGTGGAGACGGATCCATGACTCAGTTGCCGACGCGTTCCGGTGCGGAGGGCGAAGCCCAGGCGGAGACGTTCACGTCGACCGGAAGTTTGATGTCTGCCACAGCGCGTGCGACGTCGATCATGCCCTGCCACATGCCGGCGAAGTGGAAGCCTACGTCCTGCGGCGCCTTGCCTTCGTCAAAGCCGCGTCCGCTTGCAATCCAGACCCGGGGCTCCTCGGTCACGCCGGCGAGAGCGAACGCGGCCTTGAGATCGTCGTACACAATTTGTGCGTTGTGCTTGTGGACGTAGACGCCAGGTCGGTACTGACCGTCGGCGAGGAGCGCACGTGCCCACGCACGGGTGTAGTC
>JBBSVF010000286.1:0-4250 GCA_038233745.1 Gemmatimonadales bacterium | reverse complement strand
GCGCCGACGTTCACGCCGGTGACGATGACTGTGCTGGGCCGAGGGGACTTCAAGCCGACTCGCTACACGGCGGAACTCGCGGTGCGTGGCACCACGGCCTACACCACGACGTGGGGCAACTCCACGGCCGCAGCCAGCGTGTTCTACATCTGGGATGTGAGCGGCGCTGCACCCAAGGTGGTCGACTCCGTGCGCGTGGATGGCGCCACGACTCTGGGTGACGCGGCGATCTCGGATGATGGCGGAGTGCTGATGATCGCGACCGAGCGTTCAGGTGGCGGCATCGTGCTTTACGACATCACCACGCCACGGGTTCCGAAGCTCATCACCCGGTGGATCACCGCCGAAACGACGGCCGGTGTTCACACGGCCAAGTTCGGACGGGTGAACGGGCGCCGGTATGGCTTCCTCTCCATCGATCCGGCGACCGGCGTCGCCAGCAAGCTCGTCATCGTGGACCTGACTGATCCCGCGTCCCCGCAGCGGGTATTCTCGCAGTTTGTCGGATCGCCGTATGTCCACGACGTCTTCGTGCGTGATGGGCTGCTGTATCTGGCGCTCTGGAATGACGGCGTGGCGATCTGGGACATTGGTGGCGGTGGCGCCGGGGGCACGGTACAGGTGCCGGTGGAGCTCGGCCGCGTTCGCACGACGAATGGCGAGGTGCACAACATCTGGTGGCTGAAGGATCCAGGAACCGGCATCACGCGATACGCATTCATCGGGGAGGAGGGGCCGGGCTCGATCGGGGCCTCCAGTATCGGGGACATCCACGTGGTGGACGTGAGCGACCGGAGCGCGCCGCGGGAGGTGGCCTTCTACTCGGTGCCTGGTGCGGGCACGCACAACTTCTCGGTGGACGAGGTGAGCGGATATCTCTACGCTGCCTATTACAACGCCGGTGTTCGTGCCCTCGATGTGCGGGGCGACCTCTCCACCTGCACGAGCGCCGAACGCAGTGCACCGGCCGGTACCACATCCACCTTCTGTGATCTGCGCAAGATGGGGCGGGAGCGTGGTGTTGGGCTGCTGGACCGCGGCACCGCTGTCTATGTGTGGGGAGTGCAGTACATCGACGGCGCTGTGTATGCGTCTGACATGATCAACGGACTCTGGAAGCTCGTGCCGGTGTCCAGGTTCTGAGCCGGCGCGCGATGCGCCCCCTTTTGCAGTAGATTTGACTTCCGGCGCCGCCGCGCGCCGGATTCCACCTCTGAGGTGTCTCCGAATGGCTCGCCCACGTACCGCCGCCGTCGCGTCGCTCCTGCTCCTCCCCGTGATCGCGGGCGGCTTCTTCCTGCAGGACGCCTCGGCGCGCGCGACACCGCGTCTCTTCGAGCAGGTGCTCTCGATCGTGGCGAATCGCTACGTGGATTCGCTGGAGGGCAGTGCGATCTTCGAGAAGGCGGCGACCGGGCTGGTGCGTGAGCTGAACGATCCGTACAGCGAGTTGCTTGCACCGCGCGACAACGAAGTCTTCAACAGGAATGTCGGCGGTCGGTACGGCGGCGTGGGCATGCTGCTGGAAGAGCAGAAGAGCGCCGCGGGAATACAGATCGTCGTGCAGCGAGTCTTCGCGCACACCCCTGCGGAGGGCGGCGGGGTGATGGAAGGTGACCGCGTGGTGAAGGTCGACTCACTTCAGGTAAGCGGTAATGTGAAGATCGACGATGTCTCGAACGCGCTGCGCGGCGTGCCGGGCACGTCGGTGAATGTCACCTACTCGCGGCCCGGTGTCTCCGAGCCACTCAAGTTGGTATTCAAGCGCGCCGTGGTGCACATCCCTGCGGTCGCGGTGGCCACGCAGCTTGGAAACCACGTCGGGTACATCCAGCTCCAGACCTTCAACGAGAATACCGCGGAGGAGGTCGAGACGTCCGCGAAGCGGCTCGTGAGCGAGGGCGCTCGCGGGCTCATCCTGGATCTCCGGGGCAATGGTGGCGGGATCGTGGAGCAGGCGCTTGCGGTCAGTTCGCTGTTCATGAAGCCCGGTCAGGCGATCGGGACCGTGAAGAGCCGCAACTCGCCCGACGAAATCTCGCGGGCGAGTGACGAACAGCTGGGTGCGCAACCGCCTCTCGTTGTGATGACCGACGGTGGGTCGGCGTCTGCGAGCGAAATTGTTGCCGGCGCGCTGCAGGATCATGACCGCGCGCTGGTACTCGGCACCACGAGCTTCGGGAAGGGTCTGGTGCAGTCCGTGTTTCCTCTCGACGCTGGCTACGCGCTCAAGATCACCACTGGCAAGTGGTATACGCCGAGCGGCCGGAGCATTCACCGCGAGCGGAAATTGCTCCCCGATGGGCGGCTGGTAGAGACTCGTCCGGATTCCACCGAGACGGAGGCGCAGAAGCGCGCGCGGCCGGCGTTTCGGTCAGACGGCGGCCGCATCGTGTACGGCGGGGGCGGCATCACCCCCGACGTCACCGTGCCGGACGATACGCTGAGCACGATCGAGCAGGAGTTCTACAAGTCGGTGTTCCCGAAGGCGCAGGCCTATGTGACGACGCTGAACCAGTACGCGTTCGAGCTGCGAAACTCGCCGAAGAACTTCACCGTGACCCCCGCCTGGCGTGCCGAGCTGCGCCGGCGGCTTACGGCGGCGGGGGTGCTGATCGACCCCAAGGTGGAATCAGTGGCGAACAGGATGCTGGATCGTGAGCTCGATCGGCGAGTTGCGCGGCTGGTGCTGGGCGACGCGGGCGCGAAGGCTCGCAATGTGGACGACGATCACCAGCTCGTGCGGGCGCTGCAACTGCTGGACGGCGCGACGTCGCAGGCGCGCCTGCTTGCGACTCAGCCAGTGCGCCCGGCAGGATCCCCCCGCTGACGGGTGCAGGCCCCTCGCACGGTCCCGTGTCATCCTGAGCGCAGCGAAGGATCTGCAGTGCAACTGCAGGCCCTTCGCTGCGCTCAGGGCGACGAGGAGTGAGCGAGACGGCAGGACGGTCGCCCGCCATCACCGAGCATTCGCTGACGGTGAGACGCACGGCGCGCTACGCCACACTCGGACCGCTGGATGGAACGCCGGCCGAGCTGTGGATCGCGTGTCACGGCTACGGGCAACTCGCCGCGCGATTCATCCGGCCCTTCGCGGTGCTCGACGATGGTACCCGGACGATCGTCGCACCCGAGGCGCTGTCGCGCTACTATCTGGATTCCATTCCCGAGCGCCGCACGCAACCGACGCCGCGCGTCGGCGCCACGTGGATGACGCGCGAAGATCGGGCGGCGGAGATCGACGACTACTGCGCGTATCTCGATCAGTTGCTGACACACGTGCGCGCCACGCTCTCCGCCGTACCTGCACGCACCGTGGTGCTCGGTTTCTCGCAGGGCACGGCGACAGTGTGTCGCTGGCTTGCGGCATCGGCACATCGCGTCGACGATCTGGTCCTCTGGTCGGGCGGGATTCCCCCCGAACTCGACGTCATGGAGTGGGCGAAGGCGTTGCGCGGCGCATCCATCACGCTCGTGACAGGAGACACCGACACGATGGTGCCAGCGGAGGCGATTCTGGCGGAAGAAGCGCGGCTGACGAGTGCTGGCGTGTCCTACCGGCGTGAGCAGCATGCCGGCGGACATCAGATCGATGGCGAGACGCTGCAGCGAGTCGCCTGCGCATTGTCGGGGATTCAAACCAGCGCAGGCTAGCGTTCGGCCAGGCTACGGCGTGGCGCCCTTCGCGCCGAGTGCGCGAGAGATCGCAGGGTGCAGGGCGGAGGCAACAGCCGCATGTCCCGCCGCACTCCAGTGCGCATCGAGCGCCGATGCATGGATGGACGCGCCAGACCGCTCGGCCGCACGCAGCGCCTGTTGCACATCCACCAACGCGACACCGGCGCGCGCCGCGGCACGGCGCATGTGCGCGGCGGGGGGTACGGTATCCGCCATGAACGCAAGCACCGGTGCCGGTCCGGCGCGAAGCACGCCGCGCCGGAGCAGGGCGGTGGTGATGCGATCGACGCTGTCGGCGAGCACGGGAAGACTGTCGAGCGAGAGCTCGACCGAGCGGGCGCCCAGTTGCTCCGCGCGCAGGATCGCAATATGTCCGGCCAGCACGCGATAGAGCGCCGAACTCGCGAGCGATGGCGCCGGTGACGGGTCCGCGTAGACCACGCGATCGCTCGCCCAGTACGGGCGGCGCATGCCGATGTTGTTCCAGAGGCTGCGCCGCTCCAGGGCAACGCTGTTGCCGATATAGTCGTTGGCGCAGAGCTGCCAGAGCACGACGTCCGGCTGTTCTCGCT
>JBBSVF010000285.1:0-4255 GCA_038233745.1 Gemmatimonadales bacterium | reverse complement strand
GGTTACTGGTCAAAACGAACTGCAGATCCTTCGCTGCGCTCAGGATGACATGGTCGCCCTGAGCCGAAGGCGAAGGGCCTGCAGGTGCGGTTACTGGTCAAACGAACTGCGGATCCTTCGCTGCGCTCAGGATGACAGGCGGCTGCGCTCAGGATGATATACCGCCCTACCGCCCCACCACCTCCGTGCCGCTGTCTGTATACCGCCGCAGCACCTGCTCCTCCAATCCCTCGCGCACGACCTGCAGCTCGATGGTCTCCAGCGCGTCCGCCGCGAATGCATACGTGAGCAGCTCGCGCGCGGTGCGCGCATTCACGCCACGACTGCGCATGTAGAAGAGCGATGTCTCGTCCAGCCGGCCAACCGTCGCGCCGTGCGTGCACCGCACGTCGTCGGCGAAGATCTCGAGCTCGGGCTTGGTGTCGATCTGCGCCTTCTCCGAGAGCAATAGCGTGTTGTTCGTCTGCTTGCCGTCGGTCTTCTGCGCCTCTGGATGCACGAACACCTTGCCATTGAACACCCCGTGCGACCGGCCATCCAGAATGCCCTTGTACAGCTCGCGGCTGTAGCAGTTGGGCTCCACATGCTCGATGCGCGTCTGATGATCGATGTGCTGATCGCCATCGCCCAGGTACAACCCATTCAGCGTGGCGCCGCAGCCATCGCCTCGCAGCTCGGTGTACACATTGGTGCGCGAGAGCGCCGCACCGGTGGCAAAGCTGAACGAAAAGAGATGGCTGTCGCGCGCCTGTCTCACGTCGAGCGTCCCGACATGGTACGCCTGCTCCGATTCACGCTGCAGCTTGAGATGCGTGAGCGTCGCCCCCTCCGAAATCACGGCTTCGGTAACGGCGTTGGTGAAATACGCGCCCCCCGCAATGCCGGCATAGCTCTCGATCACCGTTGCCTTTGCATGCCGCTCGAGCACCACGAGAGTGCGCGGCTGCGCCGACCCGCGAAGACCCGCCGCATCCGTGATGAACAGCAGATGGATGGGCCGTTCGACCTCCACATCCCTCGGTACGACCACCACTGCCCCCTCGGACAGGAACGCCGCGTTGAGCGCGGTGAAGCTGTGAAGGTCGATCGACGCGACCTTTCCAAGATGCTGCTCCACGAGTACCGGCAGCTCGGTGTAGGCCGCCTGGAGTGGCAGCACGCGCACGCCGTCGGGAAGGTCCGCAGCGCTCGAGAGCGACGCATCGTAGTGCCCGTTCACGAACACCAGGGTGTGCCAATCGGTGTTCGCAAAGGTGAAGGGCGCGAGCTGACTGGCGTCCACGGTGCCCACCGGCATTGTGGGTGCGAACGCTTCCTCGGCGATGGAAGCGACATTGGTGAAGTGCCAGTCTTCGTTGCGCATCGTGGGATAGCCGAGCTGCTCGAAGCGCATGATGCCCGAGAGGCGCAGCGACCTCACGAAATCGGGAGCCGCCGCGGCGTCCTCGCTCGTGAACTGCTCGAACGACTGCAGCACGGTCTCGATCACGCGGCGGCTCCGTCCAGCAGCCAGTCGTAGCCGCGGGCCTCGAGCTCGAGCGCCAGCTCCTTGCCACCCGAGCGCACGATGCGGCCATTGGCCAGCACGTGCACGAAGTCGGGAACGATGTAGTTGAGCAGCCGCTGATAGTGCGTCACCACGATCGTCGCGTTATCGGGACGCTTGAGGGAGTTCACCCCATTGGCCACAATGCGCAGCGCGTCGATGTCCAGCCCCGAATCGGTCTCGTCCAGGATGGCCAGCTTCGGCTCCAGCACCGCCATCTGCAGGATCTCGTTGCGCTTCTTCTCGCCACCGGAGAATCCCATGTTCACCGAGCGGGTGAGCATGTCGCCCTGCATCTCCACGAGCGCCATCTTCTCGTCCATGAGGTCGGCAAAGCTCATGGGGTCCATCTCCTCCTCGCCCCGCGCCTTGCGGATCTCGTTGTAGGCCGCGCGCAGAAAATACGCGTTGCTCACGCCGGGAATCTCGACGGGATACTGGAACGCCAGGAAGACGCCGGCTTGCGCGCGCACTTCGGGTTCCATCTCCAGCAGGTCGCGGCCGTCGTAGGTCACGCTGCCGCCGGTGACTTCGTATGCGGGATGTCCCGCGAGCACCTGCGCCAGCGTACTCTTGCCGGAGCCGTTCGGCCCCATCACGGCGTGCACTTCGCCGGCATTTACGGTGAGCGAGATGCCCTTGAGGATTTCCGTGTCGCCGACGGAGGCGCGAAGGTCTTGGATCTGGAGCATGTAGGGATGATCTGTGAACTGTGAACTGTCGTACCGTGAACCATGAACTGTCGTACCGTGAACCGTACTGTCGCCCTGAGCGCAGCGAAGGGCCTGCAGTGTCTGTTCCTTCGCCGTGCATCACGCCAACCGCACTGCACCTGCAGATCCTTCGCTGCGCTCAGGATGACAGCGCCCGCTCAGGATGACAGCGCCCGCTCAGGATGACATCCTTACCCGACGCTCCCCTCCAATGTGATCCCCAACAGCTGCTGCGCCTCGAGCGCGAACTCCATGGGCAGCTCCTTGAACACTTCCTTGCAGAACCCGCTCACGATCATGCTCACCGCCTGCTCGGCGCTCAACCCGCGCTGCTTCAGGTAGAAAATCTGATCCTCGCCGATCTTGCTCGTGGATGCCTCATGCTCCACCTGTGCGGTGTTGTTGCCCACCTCGATGTACGGAAAGGTGTGCGCCCCGCAGGCGTTGCCCACGAGCATCGAGTCACACTGCGTGTAGTTGCGCGCGCCCTCGGCTTTCGGCAACACCTTGACCAGGCCGCGATAGCTGTTCTGCCCGCGTCCCGCACTGATGCCCTTGCTCACGATGTTGCTGCGCGTGTTGCGGCCCATGTGGATCATCTTGGTGCCGGTGTCCGCCTGCTGCATGTTGTTCACGACCGCCACCGAGTAGAACTCGCCGGTGCTGTTGTCGCCCTGCAGGATCACGCTGGGATACTTCCACGTGATCGACGAACCGGTCTCCACCTGCGTCCACGAGATCTTGGAGTTGTTGCCGAGGCACTTGCCGCGCTTCGTCACGAAGTTGTAGATGCCACCCTTGCCCTCGCTGTCGCCGGCATACCAGTTCTGCACCGTGGAGTACTTGATCGTCGCATCCTTGAGCGCCACGAGTTCCACGACCGCCGCGTGGAGCTGCGACGTCGACCGCTTCGGCGCCGTGCACCCCTCCAGGTAGCTCACGTACGAGCCTTCATCGGCAATGATGAGCGTGCGCTCGAACTGGCCGGTGCCTTCCTGGTTGATGCGGAAGTACGTGCTCAGTTCCATGGGGCAGCGCACACCCTTGGGGATGTAGACGAACGATCCCTCGGAGAACACGGCGCTGTTGAGCGCGGCGAAGAAGTTGTCGGAGTAGGGGACCACGGAGCCCAGATACTTCCGCACCAGCTCCGGATGCTCGCGAACGGCCTCGCCCAGCGAGCAGAAGATGATGCCCAGCTCGCCCAGCTCCTTCTTCATGGTGGTGCCGACGCTCACGGAGTCGAAAATCGCGTCGACCGCCACGCCCGCGAGCATCTTCTGCTCGAGCAGGGGGATTCCGAGCTTGCGATAGGTCTCGAGCAGTTGGGGATCCACCTCGTCCAGCGACTGCAGGGGCGTGACGGACTTGGGAGCCGACCAGTACGACGACGCCTGATAATCGATGGGCGGATAGCTCACATTGGGCCAATGCGGCTCCTTCATGCCCTGCCAGCGCCGATAGGCCTTCAGCCGCCAGTCGAGCAGCCATTGCGGCTCGTCCTTCTTGGCCGAGATGACGCGGACGACGTCTTCGCTGAGCCCCGGCGGGAGGGTATCGGCTTCGATGTTGGTGACAAAGCCGTACTGGTACTCTCTATTGACCAGTGAATCGATGGACGAGCTCATGACGCAATCACGAAGGGAGACAGGTTCTATACATGACTAATCTAGTCGGGTATGGTTGGAGAGTCAACGCAGGCAACAGCGGCCTAAAGCATGTAAACACAATGATTTACACGGGATTTCCCCGGTGCCGGACGTCATCGGCCGCTGGGGCTGGCTGCACAGGGCGAAAAGTCCCATCTTGCAGCACCAGTGCTGGGGAGGATGCTCGATGATTCCCGTACCAATCTCCACGGACAGTGCGCCGCACTACTCCTGGGGTATGAACTGCGATGGATGGCATCTGGTTCGCGCCGCGGGCCTCAGCGTCATCGAGGAGCGCATGCCACCCGGCACCTCCGAGGTGCGACACTGGCACGCCCGATCGCTGC
>JBBSVF010000284.1:0-4269 GCA_038233745.1 Gemmatimonadales bacterium | reverse complement strand
GGAGCAGCGCGCAGATCTCCAGCGACCGCGGTTTCCGTGCCTGCAGGAGACCCATGAGCTTGTTGAGGGTCCGGCCCGTGTCCACGATATCCTCCACCAGGAGGATGTGCTTTCCTTCGAGTTCGGTCTCCGGGTCGTACACGAGACGGACATTTCCGCTCGAGACCATGCTCTCCCCATAGCTTGACGCCACCAGGAAATCCACGTGCAGTGGCCGGTTGACCTGTCGCACGAGATCGCTCAGGAAGATGAAGCTCCCCTTGAGCAGGCCCAGCACCAGCAGCTCCCCGTCAGGGTATGCTGCCGTGATCTCCGCCCCCAGTTCATTCACGCGACCAGCGATCTGCTCCGCAGAGTAGACCACCCGGCGCAGGGTTCGCCCTTCGAGGCGCGGATCAACGATCGATGAGCTCACAGCGATAGTGTCGAGCCGGTCGTCCGGACCGATCGGTTGCCGCATCACCGCGGCGTACTCCGGGAATCCAAACTACGGAATTCTCGCTCTCAACAACGGGCCACTGCTGGCGTTCGCTCCGCGAAAGCCCGGCCTCCGAAAGATATCGAGCCACACGACGTGAGCCGACTGCCTCGCCGCGGACCAGTCGATCGCCTGCGCGCCACTGCCGGACAATCGCATGCGCGCCTGCCACCCATCCGCTCCAGGGTGATCCATCACATTCCATACTAACGACGGTGAATCGGTAGCCGTTCCACTCCAGCGATCCTGCCATCGGCAGATACGCCTCGTCCTCCACCGGCGGACGGATCTCCCGCTTCAGAGCGTAGCCTCCGCGCTCGACTTCCAGCCACCATCCCCCCGAGAGCGGCATGCGCCCGGTCCGTCTCGTCGCGCCCACGAAAGCCGTCAACCGCGCAATACCCCGGCGATCCAGCACCAGTCCCACGCGCGACGCCAGCTCGCTCCACACCAGCGGCAGGGAATCCGCGTCGAGCACGTCCAGCTCCGCGCGGCGCACTCGCAGCTCCGTCTCCCACACCATCTGCACCGAAAGCCACCGATCGATCCAGCCTTCGAGATCCTGTCGCAACGCCGCCGCCGCATTCCCCACGGTCAGCAGCCGCTCGGCGAACCCGGGCTGCGCGCGCTCCAGCGCCGGCAGCAGATCCAGCCGGACACGGTTCCTGAAATGCTCGCGCGAGCGGTTGGACGGGTCGTCCACCCACGGAATGCGCGTGGCCAGCGCATAGCGCGCCACAGCCGTGCGATTGACGTCCAGCATGGGCCTCGCCACCCGCGGACCGCTCGTCATTCCCGTGAGCCCGCGCGCCCCAGCGCCCCGCAAGGCACGCATGAGCACTGTCTCCACGCGATCATCGCGCGTGTGGGCCGTGACGAGCGTCGCACTGTGTTCCGCTGAACACCCGCGCAGGAAGGCGTAGCGCGCCTCCCGCCACCCGGCCTCCCCAACCGCACCCCCACCCCGCCCCTCCACGAGCGGGATCGATGGGCCGCTGCAATAGCGTCGCACCAGCGCCACCGCGCGCCGTGCAGATGGGCCCGTGCCATGATCGAAGGTGGCCACACAGGCGATGCGAGACCGATTCGTCCGCCGAAGCACCTCCAGCAACACCATCGAGTCAATTCCCCCGGACACCGCGAGCACAAGGCGCCCCGCCGCCGGCAAGGCGGCCAGAACAACCTCGTGCAACCCCGTGACGCTCCGCACCGTGGACACATCCCAAATATATTCCGCGCGTGGCGGTCGCCGCCTCTGGTTGACACTTCGGTCCCACTGTATCTTCCGCTCGTTGGCTTCCTCATTCTCGGCGACTGGAGCATTCAGTGGAAACACATGGACCCCTTGGCGTCCTCTGGGTCGGTCTGGGCTTGTGCGCCTTCTACATCGCGCTCATCTGGATCAATACGCTGCTCGGCTTCCTCCTCACGCCGCTGTTCGTCGTTCCACTCACCTGGCTCCAGGACAGGTTCCGCGGGAAGAGCCCCGCACGTGGCTGATCGGACCTCGACGCATCGTCTGACACCCGGATGAGGGACGCGCGCCGCACGCTCGCGTCCCTTCCTCTTTTGCGTACGCTCGCGATCGCGTGCGCGTGCGCCCTCGCCGGCGCGCTGCCCGCGGCCGCACAACAGCCGCGCCCCTGGCTGGACTGGCGCACCACCGAGAGCGAACACTTCGTCTTCCACTACCCGTCGCAGTATCGCGAGTGGACGCTCTCACTCGCCCGCAGGATGGAGGGCATTCGCGAACAGGTCCGCACTCTCGTGGGGTACGCACCCGCAAGGCGAGTACACATCGTGGTGGACGACCCGGCGAACGACGCGAATGGCACGGCCTACTCCACTCTCGACGCGCCGACCATCGTGCTTTTTCCCACCCCGCCCTCCCCTCGTGAAGAGATCGGGAATTATCGGGTGTGGAACGAGCTCGTGGCCACGCACGAATTCGCGCACATCGCGCATCTGGGCCGACCATCGCGCAATCGCCTTCGCAGCTTCCTGTACGGCCTCTCGCCAGTCCCGCTCGGACCGATCGCGCTGGACGCGCCACGGTGGGCCATTGAAGGCTATGCGACGTACATCGAAGGGCGCGTCACCGGCACCGGACGCCCGAATCATGCCTGGCGTGCCGCAGTGCTCCGTCAGTTCGCGCTCGAGGGGAGGCTGCCGGGCTATGCCCAGCTCAGTGCCACGGGAGGCTGGGAAACCGGCAGCTTTGCGTACCTGGCCGGAAGTGCCTATCTGGAATGGTTGGCTCGTCGCGAAGGCGATTCGAGCATCACCGCGGTCTGGCGGCGCATGTCCGCTCGCACGCCACGATCGTTCGATCAGGCCTTCTCTGGCGTCTATGGGCGCTCGCCAGCCGCACTGTACAGTCGCTTTGTCGCCGAGCTCACGGCCGACGCACTCGCCCTCGAACGATCCATGGGGAGCGACTCTGTTCGAGCGGGCACTCTGATCCAGCGTCTCAGCCGGAATACCGGCGATCCGGCTGTGTCTCCTGATGGGCGCTTCGTTGCGCTCGCCGTGCGAGTGAATGACCTGCCCATTCGCGTGGTGGTGTGGCGGACCGCTGAGGAGCCGGACACACTCGCCCGAGCCCGCGAACGCGCCGCCCGCCGGGATCCAGATGACGTACCCGCCCGGGCCATCTTTCCACCCCCCCGGGAGGAAGTGATCTCCCTGATCGCCGAGGATGGCGCGCCCTACGAGTCGCCGCGATGGTTCGCGGACAATCGGCACCTGCTGCTATCGAGGCTCATGCCTCGGTCGGACGGCACGCTGCGACCCGATCTCTTCCGCTGGAACGCCACGGACGGCGACGTCGAGCGCCTCACCACCGGCGCCTCCGTCAGCCAGGCCGACCCCTCCCCCAGCGGCGAGTGGGCTGCCGCGATCCGGTGCGAACGTGGGTGGTGCGACCCCGTCCGCGTGGATCTGAAGTCGGCAGCGGTTCAGCTACTGCGCGCCGGCGGCATCAATCGCACCTATTACCGCCCCCGCATCTCGAGAGAATCGGGCGTGATTGCCGTGTCCGAACAGGTGGGCGACCGTTGGCGGATTCTGCTCGTGGATCCGGCGACAGGTGCGTCGCAGTATGCAGACCCGGAGGACAATGTCAGCCGCTATGATGCCACGTTCGCCCCGGACGGCCGATCGCTCATCGCGGTCTCGGAGCGCGAAGGCATTCCCAACCTCGAGCGCCTTGATCAGACCACGCACAACGGCACGTCGATCACGGCGGTGACGGGTGCCGCGGTGGCGCCGGACGTCGCACCGGATGGAGGCATCTGGTTCCTCTCGCTCCACGCCGGTGGATATGATCTGCGCCGCACGGTCGCGGACAGCGGCACTATCGCCGCGAGTGCCCTGGCGTACGCCACACTCCGGCGCGCACTCGTGGACTCATCGTCGCCCGCGCTGCCCCCAGCTCGCATCCGACAGCCTGCGGACTCCGCGACGCGCCCCACGGAGCATCCCATCGATCGCGAGCGGGCCTATGGCGTGGGGCCCTCCCGCTTCCGCTACCTTCCCGCGCTGGAATCCGGATTCGGCGGGTCGTCCGTCCTGCTGGCGGTCTCGCGAACCGACCCCGTGGGTCGCCTGGGACTCGTCGCACGCGGAGTCCTGGGCACCGGCGCGCTGCCCGCCGGACTCTCCGCCACGATCACCTCTCGGCGGTCGAGGTGGGTAACCAGCGGATTCGGGTGGCTCTCTCACGAGGCTCCGTCCCGCATTGCGAAGGCGGCGGGCTTTCTCGGACTCGACCTCTTCCGGGCTGGCGGTGG
>JBBSVF010000283.1:0-4282 GCA_038233745.1 Gemmatimonadales bacterium | reverse complement strand
AGGAGCGGCAGTGTGAATGTCCGGCCGATCGCCGCCGCGGTCACGAGCACCTTGAGCGCCTCGGGCGGCAGCCGCGAAAGGCGGCGTCCGACGAGATCCGTCATCCCCGCCGGAAGATTCAGTGCACTGGGAATGGTCCAGTCCCAGCCGCTGCCGGAATAGGCGAACACACCCTCCTCGGTCATGGTCCGCAGCAGCTGCACCACCAGGAATGGATTGCCTTCCGTGTGCCGGAGCACGAAATCGAGCAGGTCGTCGCCGAGATCGGTGCGATGCAGTGCGCCCTGGAGCCATTCGGTGATGTCCTTGGCACCAAGCCGTTCCAGTCGAAGCTCGCGAACGCGCTCGTCTCGCGTCACTCGCTGGCGACGCTCGCGGATCGCGCCGTACGCAGCCTCCTCACTGCGCACGGTGAGCGCAATGCAGATGCGTTCCGAGGTCAGTTGCGCCAGGAGAAACTCGAGCGCATCCCAGCTCGCCATGTCGCCCCAGTGCATGTCCTCGAGCACGATCAGCAGCGGCCGTGCCTCGCTCGCGCCGCGCAGGAACGCCACCAGCTCCTGCAGCAGATGATGCCCCTGGAGCTGATCGAGAGTCGCGTCGTCCGCCCGCTGGCCCGCTGGGCGCAGCGGCGGCACCAGCCGGCTGAGCAGGGGCCAGTTGCGCGTCGGCGTGAGTCCGAGCGCATGGATGTTGGCGATCGCCTCAGCCCATGGTCCGAAGGGGGGACGGCTGTCACTCTCCATCGCGCGCCCCGTCACCATCACGGCGCCGCGGAGTCGTGTTTCGGGCAACAGCTGACGCACGAGCGTTGACTTGCCGACACCCGCCTCACCGATCACCAGTCGGGTCTGGGAGCTGCCATGCACGCTCTGATCGAGCGCGAGCACCAGTGACCGGAGCTCCACCGCCCGTCCCACGAAGCGGTTGAACACCAGCTGCGGCGGTCCCGCGGACGACGCACCGGCCACGATCACCTTGTCGCGGCCCTCGCGCTTGGCGTCGAAGAGCGCACGATCGGCAGCGGTGAACAGCGCTTCGAACGATTCGCCGTGCAGCGGTGCAGTCGCCACGCCGATCGAGAGCGTGACGAACATGGTGCGTTCCTGATCCTCGCGCAGCGGGATGGGCATCGCCCCCGTCGTGCGTCGCACATCCTCCGCGATCGCGTGCGCGCCGTCGGCGTCGGTGCCCGGCAGCAGCACCACGAACTCGTCGCCGGCATAGCGGCCCACGTACTGGCCCGGCCGAAGCAGATCGCGCACCACCCCCGCCACCAGGCGCAGCGCGTCATCGCCGGCCAGGTGGCCGAAGGTGTCGTTCACCGTCTTGAACTGGTCGACGTCGATGACCAGCAGCGAGACCGGTGCTCCCGTTCGCCGGCGCTCCGCGAGCACCGCACTCGTCACGTTCACGAACGCGCGACGCAACAGCGCGCCGGTGAGGTCATCCTCCTCCGATACCGTCACGGCGCTGCTCATTCCACTGCGTCGCACCGGCTGGACTCGCTGTGCGGCGGCCGGCGCGTTCACGGTCCCGCGGCGCACCAGCTCCTCGAACTTCGCGAAGAGCTGCGGATCGAACTGGCGACCGACCTCGCGCCGCATGATCTCGATGGCTTCCAGCTGCGAGAAGGCGCGCTTGTAGCTGCGCTCGGTCGTGAGCGCATCGTACACGTCGGCTACACACAGGATGCGCGCGGCCTGCGGGATGCCTTCTCCGGCCAGTCCGTCGGGATAACCCTGTCCATCCCAGCGCTCGTGATGACTGCGAACCATCGGCGCCACGTCCCACGGGAACTGCACGTCCGCCAGCATCTGCTCGCCAGCCGCCGGATGCTGACGGACCAATGCCCATTCCTCGTCGGTCAGCTTCCCTGGCTTGTTCAGTACCTCAGCAGGGACGATGAGCTTCCCGACATCGTGCAGCAAGGCGCCGATCCGGAACCAGAACAGCGACGTCTCGTCGAGCCCTGCCTTCGCGGCCAGCGCTCCCGCCAGGTCCGCCACGCGCTCGCAGTGACCCTGCGTGTGGTAGTCCTTGGATTCGATGGACTCGCCCCACTTTCGCACGACGTCCAGGAAGTCGCCCTCCAGCCGCGCCATCCGGCGCCCCACGTCGGCGAGCTCGTGACGCGAGCGCAGCTGCGTAAAGCACGCATGTGCGCGATTGAGCGCCTGCAGCGTCTCGCGATTGCGTCCCAGCCTGCCGAACAACTCGGCCAGCTCGCGGTTCGTGTCGCCCTCGAGAGCCAGGTCCTTGGCCGATGCCGCGATGCTCCGCGCCCGAACCAGATGTGCTTCCGCCGCACTGAGGTCGCCCGTTTCGCGCGCAATGATGCCGTACACCTTCGCCGCCTCTCCATTGGCGCGCGCATCGTCCAGATGCTCGGCCAGCGCCATCGCACGGTCACATCGCCGCTTTGCTTCATCGAAGTCGCGCTTCTCCAGTTGCAGGGAGGCACTATTCACCTCCAGCTGCACGCGCGTGGAGAGTCCGCCCAGCGCGTTGGCGATCGTGAGCGCCTCCGCGAAGGCCTCATCGGCAGCGTCATGGCGCCCGAGCGCCATGTTCGCCATGCCCAGGTTGTTCAGGGCCACCACGATATTGTCGAGCAACGAATACAGCCGGCCGTGCGCGAGCGCTTCCTGGTAGTAGCGGAGCGCTTCGCGGAAATCGCCACGGATGCTCGCCATCGTGCCCAGGTTGGTCATCACGTCCACCTGCAGCCGCGGATCAGTGCTGCTGGTGCCGCGTTGCAGCGCCTCCTGGAAAAGCTGCTCTGCGTGATCCAGGTCGCCCTGTCGCCAGCGTACCGCAGCGAGCACGTTCAGCGCATGGCCCAGCGCATTGCGCTCCTCACCCAGCTCGGCCGTCGCCACCGCCGCCACCGCACAGTCCTCGGCGGCCCGATAGTCCGCGTCCACCTCGTAGGTGCGCGCGATCCAGCGCAGCAGCATCGAGGCCAGCGAGGGGGAGGGCGCGGAGAGCGCGCGCAACGCCTGCTCGTAGAGCGCGCGCGCCTCGTTCCGGCGCCCCAGCTTGTCGAGCGCACGCGCCTCCTCGATGAGACCATCCATCGTGGCCCCACGTGCCGGCGACTCGACGAGTCGCAGGTGCGGGCCGCGCGCGGTTGTGGCGCTTTCGGTCATCGCGAGGAGGGGAGGGTAAGCAGCGCGCTGGTCGGCGAGGACGAATCCGGTCGCCCTCAAGATAGAAGACGCCACGTTGCGCGATGCGCAACGTGGCGTCGGAACCGGCGGAGGTCAATCCGCCGGCACTCGGTGGTCAGCTGGAGGCGATGATGTAACCTGAGCCCTCAGCGTCCGTTGCTGCCGCGCCCGCGAAGGGCGCAAAACTCGTGTTGCGATGCATGATAGGTCTCCAGTGCGGCAGCGCTGCAGTGCGCGCTGCCCGCGGTAAGATCGAGGGATGACAGCGGGGAGGTGGAGCGATCAGAAACCGGACGGCACCGAACCATCGCCATCCGTGAACTCCGCGACCACATAGCCGCTGAAATGCTTGATCTTGCGGTAGACCTCGTTGTCGTGTGCGCTGTACCTGGTGAGCAGGCTGGAATCGCTCACCGACTCGTCCTCGCAGAAGTCCTGCTGCAGCGTGGAGCAGTAGAGGATCTTGAAGCGCTGCGCGTCGGCCAGTGACGCATGCTTCGCGAACATGAAGAGCTCCACATCCGCGGCCGCCGGGTTGAAGCGCATGGCGGGATAGAAGTCGACGCGCGGGTAGGTGGCCGTTCCTGTCACGATGGCGGTGATCGTCAGCGGAGTCGTGGCCGGCGTGCAGGGCGCGTCCCAGGTGCCGGGACCGTAGCTGCTGGTCAGCGCGCAGACGGTGTTGGCCGGCATCTCGAGCGTCTGGATGCCCATGTCGAGGCGGTTGGCCACGCGGGGGTCGATGGTGAAGCTGTAAGTGCGCGTCTGGCCCACCGCGAGCACTTCCTTGTTGCCAATGCCAGGGTTGAAATGCGTTCCCCTGGCCAGCGAGGCGTCGCTGGACGCGAGCCCGTTGGGCGACGTCAGATCGCCGGCACACGCACCGAGAAGTACGGTGCCCAGCGCCAGCGTTGCAAAGCGAGAAACTGCGGAGCGTGCCTTCGTCGGCATGCGCATGGTGCGTCCCCGTCGAGCCGAAGCTCGTGAATGGTGAAGCATGGGATCCAGATCGAGGCAGCGGATCACATGAAGCCGCGACCCGTTGGCCTCGCGACGCCCAGCACATTGGCAATGCCAGGACCATATCCCGCAGATCACCACCTTCTCGT
>JBBSVF010000282.1:0-4320 GCA_038233745.1 Gemmatimonadales bacterium | reverse complement strand
TGCCACACTCGCGTGGGCGTCACTCCGCCGCCATCCCTCACGCACCCTCCTCGCGATGCTTGGCGTGGCGGTGAGCGCCGCGATGCTGCTGGACATGGTAATGCTCTCCACCGGCATGCGAGAGAGCTTCCGCTCGCTGCTGCTCTCGCAGGGCTTCCAGCTTCGCGTCTCCCCGCGGGGTACACTGCCGTTCGATACCGACGCCACCATCCGCAATGCGGACTCGCTGTTGCGTTCCCTCGGGCGGATCGATGGTGTCGAACGGGTGAGCCCGGTGCTTGGCGGGCAGCTCCACGTGCCATCGGCGAGCGGCACCACGAGCGCCAGCGCGCTGGGACTCATTCCGGCGGTGCAGGGCGACTACGAGCTGGTGGACGGACGCAATCCGACCGGCGCGAATGATGTGGTGCTGAATGACGCAATGCTTCGCGCGATCGGCGCGCATGTGGGAGATACCATTGCCGCCGCCGCGGGCTACGATGCGCAGCTTCGAACCTTCGCCGGACAGCGGCGCCTGGCGGTGGTGGGACGCGTGCGGTTTGTGTACATGGCCGCCGAGCAGCGCGGCGCCGCGCTGCCGATCGCAACACTTCGTGCGATGCAGGGACCAGCGAGCACCGATCGCATTTCCCTCGCAATGGTGCGTCTGCGGTCCGGTTACGATGCGGACAGCGCTCGGGTGCGGCTGGAGCGCGAGCAGCCCCGGGTGACGGTGATCAGCACCGCGGAGGCCATCCGGCAGGTGGACGAGCGGTTGAGCTACTTCCGCCAGCTTGCGGTGATCCTCGGCAGCGTTTCGCTGGTGGTGGGCTTTCTGCTCGTGACCACGCTGGTAACGGTGTCGGTGAACGAGCGCGTAGGCGAGATCGCGGTGCTGCGCGCGATCGGCGTTCGTCGTGAGCGTATCGTTACACAAATCGTGATGGAGAGTTCGGTGCTCATGATCGTGGCCACGCCCTTCGGTCTGTTGCTTGGATTTATCACGGCGCGCTACCTCAATGCCATCCTGTCGCGCTTTCCGGGATTGCCGGAACGCATCGACTTCTTCCTGTTCCAGCCGGCCTCCGCATGGACCGCGATGGGGCTGCTCGCGCTCTCCGGCGTGCTGGCCGGCATCTATCCCTCATGGCGTGCCGGATCACTGCCGGTGGCCACCACATTGCGGCAGGAGGCGGTGGGATGAGCGCGCTCGTGGACGTGAGAGACCTGGCGCGCAGCTACCCGATGGGTGCGGAGCAGGTGAGTGCACTGCGCGGGGTGAGCTTCGCGCTGGAGCGGGGTGAGTACGCCGCCATCGTGGGGCCCTCCGGGTGCGGCAAGAGCACACTCCTGAACCTGCTCGGCGCCATCGACCGTCCCACCGCGGGAACAGTGACGATCGATGGACAACGCATCGATCAACTGAGTGACGCGAAGGCCACGGACTTTCGACTGCGGCATATCGGCTTCGTCTTCCAGCGATTCTATCTGATGCCCGCGCTCACAGCGCTGGAGAATGTGGAGCTGCCCATGTCGGAGGCCGGACTCGGCCGACGCGAGCGCCGCGATCGCGCTCGCGAGTTGCTCGCGTATGTGAGGCTCGACGCGCGCGGCGGGCATCGCCCCGCGCAGCTCTCGGGGGGCGAGCAGCAGCGCGTGGCCATTGCGCGCGCACTCGCGAATCGGCCAGCGATCATTCTGGCCGACGAACCGACAGGAGAGTTGGACGCGCGCACGGGCCAGGAGATGATCGCGCTGTTCGAGCGCCTCAATGGTGATGGCACCACCATCGTGGTAGTCACGCACGATGAGGTGTTGGCGTCAGCCACGCGCCGCGTGATCGCGATGCGCGATGGCACGGTGATCTCGGACTCCGCGCGCGCATGATCGGGCTGCTCGCCGCACGCAATCTCACGTCGAAGCCGCTGCGGACGCTGTTCCTGCTCTTCGGCTTCAGCATGGGCGTGGCGGTGATGATCGTGCTGCTCAGCGTGGGAGAGGCCCTGCTGGATCAAGCGAGTGATGAGCGGCTCGTGGGGGGAGGCACGGTAACCGTGCTGCCTGAAGGCGTGGACGTTGAAGTCCTGAAGACTGGCGGTCTCGGCGGTCTGTTCTTCAGCATCGATCACGCGCGCTTCATCGATCGCCAGCTGCTGAGTAGTGCGCGCAACGCCGATGTGATTCGCGCGGTGGCTCCGCAGATCGAGGGGAAGCTGTTGTACCTCCGCACCGCGAATGGACGCGAGCGCCCGGTACGTGGCGATGGCGAGATTCCCTCGCGAACGGCGAGAGTGGGTGCGCCGGCGAGCATCACGGCGGGCCGCTGGGCGGACGACGACGGCGATCGGCGCTGGTTCGCGCCCACCTTTGCCGAACTGCGCGACGAGATCGATCACTTTCACGAGCCTCCACCCGAGGCGGCAGGTGATCCGAGCTGGGCAGAGTGGCACTACTTCAATGTGCTGAGCGCCGATGGGCGGCGGTGGGCATTCATCACGTACATGGTGGCCGGTGCGGTCGGCGCGGACAGCGCGCGCTGGGGCGGGCAGCTTCTCGTCACTCTCCATGAAATGGGCCGCCCCGTGCGCCGCTTCACGAGCACAGTACCTGCCACCGCCGTACGCTATTCTCTCTCTCGCGCAGATCTCGCCATCGGCCAGGCGGCGGTCCATGTCCTCCCGGACGGGCGCTATTCACTGTCCGGAAGTGCAGTAGCGGAACACGGCGGTGCGCGCCTCACCATCGATCTCCAGGTCTCACCGGCCCCCGGCGCGTACTTTCCCGGCGCGTCGCTCACCAGCGGTGTGGTAAGTGGCTATGTGGTACCTGCGCTGCGCGCCTCGGCCACGGGGCGGCTCTGCGTGGCCGCGCAGTGCGAGGTCTACGATGCCGCGCAGAGCTATCACGACCATAACTGGGGAGTCTGGCGCGGCGTGACCTGGGAATGGGGAGCCGCACGCGCCGGACAGTACACCTTCCTGTACGGACGCGTGCAGCCCCCTGACAGCGTCGCCTCCGAGCAGCCGCTGTTCGTCTACGTCACGGACAGTCTGGGCTTTGTGGGCGTGTTCCGCCCGCGCGAAATTCGCTACGTGGACGGACGCACCACGCTGTCCGGTGGCCATCGAATCGCGACGCCCTCCACCGCCGAGCTGCTGGATGTCCGCGACGGTGACACGCTCCGGATCCGACTGGTGATCGAAGATGCGACAGCCTCGGACACCCGCACGGCACTCATCGAGCGCGGAGATGCACGAGCCGCCCGCGAGCTGCGCCACCCCTGGTTCGTGCAGATGAAGGGCCGGGCATTTCTGGAGGGCCGCATACGAGGAACCCCGCTCGCTGGCAGCGGAGCGGGGTTCTTCGAGACCTATCGCTGACGACCTGCGTCGTCAGTTACGCATGCGTCAGGAGTTCTGGCGACGCGTGGAGTCTGTTGCGTCCTTGCCCGGCTTCGAGGCCGGGTTGCCATCGACGCGATCCTTCAGATCGTCGACGACATTGGCGCCCTTGTTGCCGGCACCGGCAGCGGCACCAGCGACAGCGCCCGCGGCACCGCCCATCGTGGAGCGGCCACGGTTGTAGCCCTCTCCGGCGTAACGGCTCACCGTGTTCCAGTCGCCGTACTTCTTGGAGTGGTCGTCGTTCCAGCCACGCTTCATGTCGCTGGACGCCTCGTCCCAGCTCTTGTTGGCGTAATCCGGATTGTGTGCGGCCACCTGACCCAGATGATACGCCGGGCGCACGTCGTCATACGAGCGATCGGCCATCTTCGTGGACGAGGACTCGTAATGGCCGCGATAGTACTTGTCGTCGCCATCCGTGAGCTTGTCGGCGGCCTCGGAAATCGCGCGACCACTCCACCAACCGCCGAGCGCACCAGCAATACCACCGATCAGGGTGCCGACCGGACCACCCACGGAACCGATCGCTGCGCCGGTCAGTACGCCGGTGATGCCGCCTGCCGCCTCACCGACCTGATCGCCGGCGCTGGGATGATCATCATGCGCCCCCAGGGCGGAATCCTTGGCGCGCTCGGCGCGTCCGTCGGTCGAATCCATCTTGTCGCGGTTGTCCATGTATGCTCCCCCGAATGGTTGAGTTGGTGGTGCCTTCGACATGGTCAAGGGCAAGTTCGGGACCCGTGCGAGTTGCGCACGAGCTCGGTTGTACGACGTCGGACGGCTGGTGCAACTTGACGCTGCGATGCAGAAACCACCGATTTGCGGAACATGACTGAACGCATCCGCCTCGGCACGCAGGGATGGAACTACGACGCGTGGATCGGCCCGTTTTTTCCCTACGGCACGCGTCCACTCGACTTCCTCACCATCTACGCGC
>JBBSVF010000281.1:0-4334 GCA_038233745.1 Gemmatimonadales bacterium | reverse complement strand
TGATGGAGTCGGTGAGCGTCGAGATATGCGTCTCGGTGATGGAGTCGCCACCCATGAGGCTCGCCGTGGTGGAGGTGAACAGTCCGGTGATCTCCTCGTGCTTCAGGAACGACGTCAGCCCGATCACGAACTCGCGGAACGCCCTCGGTGTCCCGACGTGCTCGAGCGCCGAGAGGCTGTCGAGTGCCACGCGGTGGGGCTTGAAGTCGCGAATGGCCGCCTGGATGGTGACGAGCCAGTCCTCGAGTCCGGACACGTCCGGGTAGTCGCACACGATCCGCAGAAGTCCGTCGCGCTCCATCTGTCCGAAGTCCACACCCCACCCGGTCGCGTTGCGCGCGAGCTGGTCGCGGCTCTCCTCGAAGGCGAGCAGCAGGCAGCGCTCCCCCGCCTCGGCGGCGCCGCGCACGAACTGCGTGACCGTGAGCGTCTTTCCCGTGCCCGTAGCACCTGAGACGAGCGTGACCGAATCGCGGAACAGGCCTCCTCCGCACATCTCGTCCAGCGCATCGTTGCCTGACGAGATGCGCACATCCGACGACTTCATGCTCAGGTGCATCGCCGACAGCGGGATCACGATCACGCCGCCGTCGGGCACGATGGTGAAGGGATACTCGCCCTTCTGGTGGTCGCAGCCGCGAAACTTGAGGATCTCGATAGTGCGCCGGCGGCTCTCGGCCTCCAGGACGTTGCGCAGGATCATCACGTTGTCCGCGATGAACTCCTCCACGCCGAATCGCGCGATGGGGCCGTAGTCATCGGTGCGCTCGGCGGTGAGCACCGCCGTAACACCGATGGCCTTGAGCGCCGAGGCGATGCGAAAGAGCTCGCTGCGCACGATGGACTGGTCGGAGAACTGCGAGAATACTGCGCCCAGCGAGTCCACCGCCACGCGCTCGGCATTCACCTTCTTCACTGCGTGCTGCACCCGCGCGAGCAATGCACCGAGGTCGAAGGCGCCAGCCTCGACGGAGTCGACCATCGGATCGGGCGACGCATCGACGAAGGTGAGGAGGCCGTCCGCCTCCCATTTCGCGAGGTCCCAGCCGAAGCCGAGCATGTTCTTCTTGATGTCGCTCGCGGACTCCTCGAAGGTAACGAAGACGCCAGGGATTCCCTGCTCCAGGCCGGCGGCGAGGAACTGCACTGCGAAGATCGTCTTGCCGCTGCCCGCCGTGCCGGAGATCAGCGTGGTCCGGTTCCGGGGCAGCCCGCCCTTGGCGATGATGTCGAAGCTCGAGATCCCCGTGGGGATCTTCTGGACCGCGGTGCGCCCGGTCATGATGATGCCTCCTCGCCGGCGCTCAGCGGCGTGGGATGCACCGCGAGGCCGAGCAGCACCTTCTCGGTATTCGAGAGGTCGCCGATCACCCGCCGCAGCGGAAGGGGGAGCGACTTGATGAGCGTGGGCGTGGCGAGGATCTTCTCGTCCTCCGCCAGTTCAGGGTGCTCCAGCACGTCGATGATCTCGAGGTCGTACTGCCCCTCCAGCTCCTGTTCGCAGATGCGGCGGAGGTTGGCGATGGCGGTTCCCGTCCTGGGGCTGGCCCCGGTGACGAACAATCGCAGCAGGTACTTGGTCAGAAGGCCTCCCGGGGCGGTCGTGCGTGAGACTCAATGGTTACCCGGGGATCGCCATTTCGCCAGCACGAACTTCCGACGCCCCGATATGCTCCCGACACATTCCGAATGCCAGACAAGCATGTAGCTTCCAGTATGGCCGACTCCTCGGGCACGACCACGGGCATCACGAACTCCGCCACGTCCGCGACCGACGCAAGCGACGGCTCGTGGGAGCGGATGCGGGTGATCATCGACAGTCTCGTCGATGGCATCGTGATCGTGGATCACGACGGCATCATCCGTTTCGCGAATCCGGCGGCGGCCGCGCTGTTCAACCGCACGGCGACGGAGCTGGAGGGTTCGGCGCTCGGCACTCCGCTCCTTGCTGGTGAGACCACGGAAATGGAGATCGTGCGCCGCGGCGGCGGCGAGGTGGTGCACGCCGAGCTGCGCACGGTCACCACGGAGTGGGAAGGCAAGGAGGTCGAGCTGGTGTCGCTGCGCGACGTCACCGACCGGAAGTTCGGCGAGGAGCGCTCGCGTCAGCTCGCACACGAGCGCGAGGCTCGGCTCCAGGCCGAGGCGGCGAGCCGCACGAAGTCGGATTTCCTGGCCATCATGTCGCACGAGCTGCGCACGCCGCTCAACGCCATCCTCGGCTACTCGGAACTGATCGAGCTCGGGATGTCGGGGCTCCTCACCGACGAGGTGCGCAACCAGATCGGGCGTATCCGAGGCAGCGCCAAGCACCTCACTGGCCTGGTCAACGACATCCTCGATCTCGCCCGTGTCGACGCCGGCCGCCTGCAGGTAGTTGCGGCGCCCGCCAACGTCTCCGAGGCGATCGATTCCGCCCTCGGTCTCGTGGCACCGCAGGCCGCGACGAAGCGCATCACTCTCGTGGTTGCGCCGGGCGCCGATACGCTGCCGCCCTACATCGGCGACAGTGAACGCGTGCGGCAGATCCTCGTCAACCTGCTCTCGAACGCCGTGAAGTGCGTGGACCCCGGCGGATCGATCACCATCGAGGGCACCGTCACGAAGGCCGCGGAACCGACGGTACACCTGCAGCCGCGGCACGCACACGTGCGAATCACCGTGCGGGACACCGGAATGGGCATCCCGGCGGACAAGCTCGTGGCGATCTTCGAGCCCTTCGTGCAGGTGGACACGGGCAAGGCCCGCAACCAGGATGGCAGCGGCCTCGGACTCGCCATCGCGCAGCGGCTCGCGCGCGCGATGGGCGGCGATATCACCGTCGAGAGCGAGCTCGGCAAGGGCTCCTCCTTCCATCTGTGGCTCCCGGTGGACTCCGGCTGGGAAGAAGTGCCGGCCGACGAGATCGTGCCGGTGGAGGACGCCTCATCGCGACGCTGGTCGCGTAGTGTCGACCCATCGATAAACCTGAAGGGGCTCGGTGAGATCGCGTGCGACATTCTCCAGGGGCTGTCGCCGCTGGTGGATGCCGTCGTCGCCCGCATCCGGTGCGACTCCGCGATCCCGATGGCGGCGGGCCTGCGAACGTCCCAGGTCACCGATCACCTGTCGACGCTCATCGCCGATGTGGCCAGTGCGTTGATCGTCGTAGAGGAGGAGGCCGGGCGTCCGTCGCCGCTCCTTGCGGACGCCGTGGAGATCCAGCGTCTGCTGGCGGAGCGACATGGCGCGCAGCGCGCGATACTGGGCTGGAACGAAGCGGCGCTGCGTCGCGAGTTCATGATCATCCGCGAGGAGATGGAGCGCGTGGTGCGCGCCGCGATGCCCGCAGACGGGATCGACCCTGACGACGCCATCGCCGCGGTCAATCGCTTCGTGGACCGTGCGGAGTACATCGGCGTGCGCGCGATGGAGAAGGAGCTGGCCACCTGACGATGGCGGTGACGACGAAGGCCGTGATTCTCGCTCGTGGGCTTGGGTCACGCATGCGCACGGCCGACGATGACGCGACCCTCGACGCCGCGCAGTCCGCCGCCGCGGACAGTGGCGTGAAGGGAATGATTCCCATCGGCCGGCCGTTCATGGACTACCTGATCAGCGCACTCGCCGACGCCGGCTTTACGGATGTGTGCCTGGTCATTGGGCCGGAGCACCAGGTGGTACGCGACTATTACGAGCGGCAGGTCCCACGGGGTCGTGTTCGGATTGCCTTCGCGGTGCAGCAGCGGCCCGCCGGCACCGCCGATGCCGTGCTCGCGGCTGAGCAGTTCGCGGACGGGACGCCGTTCGTCGTGATCAACTCCGACAACTATTACCCGGTGCACGCATTAGCCGAACTGCATCGGCGCAACATGCCGGCACTGATCGCGTTCGATCGCGAGGCGCTGGTGAGCGAAGGCAATGTCGCCCAGGGCATCGTAGCGCGCTTCGGTGCGCTGGAGATCGATGATCAGGGCGCATTACAGCGGATCGTCGCCACACCGCAGAGCGCCACGCCCGGCCAGGCGATTTATGCGAGCCTCAACTGCTGGCTGTTCACGAGCGAGATCTTTCGCGCGTGCCGCGCGGTGACGCCATCCGCACGTGGGGAACTGGAGTTGCCGCAGGCGGTGCAACTCGCCATTGCACAGGGGTGGATGCGCTTCGAGGCAGTGAGACTTCGGGCGGGGGTGCTCGACATGTCGAGACGCGCTGACGTGGCGTCGGTGGCCGAGCGACTGCGTGGGACGCAGGTGGTGATCTGAGCGCGGCGAACGACGTGGCTCATGCCGCCGGCAGATTCAGCGTGAAGGTGCTCCCCTCCTGAGGAATACTGGTGGCTGTGAGATCGCCCT
>JBBSVF010000280.1:0-4370 GCA_038233745.1 Gemmatimonadales bacterium | reverse complement strand
TCAAGCTCGAGCTGCTGTTCGAGCGCTTCCTCAGCGAGGAGCGCACCGAGGCGCCGGACATCGACATCGACTTCGCGCACCGCGAGCGCGAGCGCGTGCTCCAGTACGTCTACGACCGCTACGGCCGCGACCACGCCGCGATGGTGTGCGAGCAGATCACCTACCGCGGGCGCAGTGCAGTGCGCGATGCCGCGCGCGTGCTGGGCTTCAGCGTTGAACAGTCTGACGCCCTCGCCACACTCAGCGACCGATTTTCCGCGCGTGCGACCGCCGAGGCATTGCGCGCCACACCGGCCGATGCGGCGGCGAGCGATGCCGCCGTCGCCAGTGTGCTTGGCAACTCGATGGTAAAGGGCACGGAGGCCACCACCCGCGCGCGCGAAGTGAAGGCTCAATCGCAGCGCATGACGTCGGCCGACCGGCCGGTGCCGAAGGCGGCGTACGAACCGTACGGCAGCCCCAATGCGCAGAGTTCCGGCGCGCGCACCCTCATCGTCGTGCCGGATGCGTTGCACGCTTCGGCGTCGCGCGGCAACCGGTGGGAGGATCCGCACGGCTCGGAGGATCACACCGAGCGTCGCAATCCGATGACGGCCATCCGCCCAACCGAGGGGCCGGGGATCGCCGAGCGCGCGGGGCTGGATCCGCATGATCGCCGGGTGCGTGCGCTGGCCGAGATCGTGGATGGCCTGCATCAGATTCCGCGGCACCGCTCCATTCATGTGGGCGGCTTCGTGCTCACCCGCGAGCCGCTGCACACCGTGGTGCCCATCGAGCCGGCCAGCATGCCGGAGCGCACCGTGATCCAGTGGGAGAAGGACGATTTGGATCCTGTGGGGCTGGTGAAGATCGACCTGCTGGGGTTGGGGATGCTCACGCTGCTGCAGGACTGCATGCTGTACATCCGGCAGACGCGCGGCGTGACGGTGGATCTCGCCACACTCGACACCACCGATCAGGCGGTGTTCGACGATCTCTGCAACGCCGACACCATCGGCGTGTTCCAGGTGGAGAGCCGAGCGCAGATGAACACCTTGCCGCGTCTCAAGCCACGTTGTTTCTACGACCTGGTGGTGGAGGTGGCGCTCATCCGCCCTGGTCCCATTCAGGGTGAGATGGTGCACCCGTATCTGCGTCGCAAGAATGGCGAGGAGCCGGTGACATACCCCCATCCCTCGCTGGAGCCCATTCTCAAACGCACGCTTGGGGTGCCGCTCTTTCAGGAGCAGGGAATGCAGGTGGCCATCGCCGCTGCGGGGTTTACCGCGGGCGAGGCCGACCTGCTGCGCAAGGCCATGGGGCACAAGCGCAGCCGCGAGCGCATGGCGGACATCTGCCAGCGGATGATAAACGGGATGGAGGCCAACGGCATCGAGCCCGAGGTGGCGCAGCGGATCTACAACCAGATCAACGCCTTTGCGGATTACGGCTTTCCCGAGAGCCACGCCGCCAGCTTCGCGCTGCTGGTGTATGCGTCGGCGTACCTGAAGCACTATTACGCGCCGGAGTTCACCGCGGCCATTCTCAACGCGCAGCCGATGGGCTTCTACGCGCCGGGCACGCTGGTGGAAGATGCTCGGCGGCATGGTGTGGAAGTGCGCCCTGCGGACCTTACCGTGTCGCAGTGGGATGCGACGCTGGAGTCTCCTGTCGTCCTGAGCGCAGCGAAGGACCTGCACCTGTCAGTCCCCCATCTGCACGCCACCAGCAGGCCCTTCGCCTCCGGCTCAGGGCGACAGGTGCCCCCTGTCGTCCTGAGCGCAGCGAAGGACCTGCACCTGCCAGTCCCCCATCCGCACACCACCTGCAGGCCCTTCGCCTCCGGCTCAGGGCGACAGGTGCCCGCGGTCCGCCTGGGCATCCGCAGCGTGCGCGGGCTGGGCGCCGCCGCGCGCGAGCGGCTGGAGCGTGCGCTGGCCGAGGGGTCGTTCACCTCCGTGGAGGACGTGGTGCAGCGCACGGGCCTCGATCGTCGCGCATTACGGCACCTGGCCGAGGCGGGCACCTTCGACAGCTTGCTGCCGGAGGAGCCGAACCTGAAGAAGCGGCGTGCGGCGCTGTGGGCGGTGCTGGATGCCGCACGGGGCGACGCCGGTCCTCTCGCGCCACGCCGGCGCGCCGGCGCCAGCGCACCGGTGAGTGGCGCGCTGCCGGCGATGACTCGCGTGGAGCTCACCGAGGCCGATTACCGGATGACCGGAATCTCGCTCGCGGGGCACCCCATGCTGCACGTGCGCCCGGTGCTCGATCCCAATGGCGTGCGCAGCGCGCGCGACCTGCTGCAGAACGGCCGCGATGGCGAGACCATTGCCACCGCCGGGCTGGTGATCTGCCGCCAGCGTCCCGGCACCGCGAAGGGGTTCGTGTTCCTCACCCTCGAGGACGAAACGGGATTGATCAATGTGGTGATCACACCGAAGCGCTTCGAGCAGCAGGCGCTGCTCATCTCGCGCACGCCGCTATTGCTGGTGCGCGGCGTGCTGCAGGTGGAGCAGAAGGTGGTGAATGTGCGGGCGGCGCAGTTCCGGGCGCTGCAGGCGGCGGTGGGCGCGGAGTTCGCCCAGCGCCACGACTTCCACTGATTACACGAGGTCGTGCGACAGCACCTCGATGCGGATCCCCTTCCCCTCCTCCAGATAGTCGGCGATGTGGATGGCACTCGTGCGCACCCGCTCACCAGCGTCGTCATACAGCCCGAGCCCCAGACGATCCCGCGCAGCGTGATATCGCTCGAGCTTGGGCTCGTCCAGGGGCTCGCCGCCCGGCATGGGCGTGGATTCGCTGAACAGCCGGAACACGGGCTGCACGAGTTCGTAGCCGAAACCGGGACGAAACACCCCCGAGGCCATGCCGAGGATCGGGTCGCGGTCCTCCAGCTCGGAGTAGCCGATGATCACGTCGCTCAGCTTGAGTGTGTACCGCATCAGTACGACGGCTCCACGAGACGTGACATGAGGCGGTCGATCTGCCGGTCGCGGCCGAGCACGAACACATGCGATCCCACATCGGTGAACTGCCACCGCCGATAAAACGCGAGTGCTCGCTGATTGTGCTCCCACACCCCGAGCCACATGGTGCGCCGCCCGCGCGACATCGCCTCGTCGAGACAGCGCTGCATCAATGCCGCGCCCACGCCGCCGCCGATCGCGTCCTTCATCACGTACAGCCGCGCAAGCTCGATGGAATCGCGATCGCCCACAACATCCGGGCCGGGCCCATCGCGCAGCATCGCATACCCTACCAGCGCACCCTCACGCTCCGCCAGCAGCACGAGCTGATGCGGCTCGGTGATCTCCGCGCGTTGTACATTCTCGCCGAAGGCGGTGTCCATGTACGCCGTCATGTCGCGCGGATCGTTGTCGCGGGCGAAGGTGTCATCAAAACATTGCGACGCGAATGACGCCAGCGCCGACGCGTCGGCCGCGGTGGCCACGCGAATGGTGAGGGAGTGTACGGAACCGGAGAGCATGCCCAATGCTATCGGGTCTGTCAGCGCCGCGCGAGCGTCCGGAGACCGAGCGCGGTGTTGATCCAGCGCACCAGCGGAAGAATGCGTTCGAATGCACCGACGAGGGTGTCGATGAGACCACTCCCGATCACTTCGGCGTCGCTGAGCTCGCGGCCGACCGTGAATGACTGATACTTGAGCAGCGAAGCGGCCGGATGCGTGTCCGGATAGCCGCGCGGCATGCGGGAGAGGCGCGCCTCATCCGCGAGCTCGCCGAACTCGTCGCGAATCGCTGACTTGCTCAGGATGGTGCTCAGCGCGCGCGGCGATTCGTCGATGGCTGTTCGAATGGCGTTCAACGTAGGGCGCGGTGGCATCCAGATGCCCCCGCCCATCTGCGATGCGCCCGGCTCCAGATGGAAGTAGAACCCTGCCCCGCCGTGCGCAGTGGCCGTCCCCACGCCATGTCCCGCGTCGCAATGGTAGAACCAGGCCGCCGCATGGGTCTTGTAGGGTGACTTGTCGTTGGAGAAGCGGATGTCGCGATGGATTCGGAAGGGCGAGCGGCGCGGATTGCCAACCATCTCGGGCGCGAATGCCGCGAGCCGCACGTCCATCTCTTCCACCAGCGACACGAGTGGCGCCCGGATGCGCCCCTCGTAGTCTGCGCGATGTTCTTCGAACCACGGGCGCTCGTTGTGACGTCGCAGCCCGCGCAGGAAGGTGAGCGATGATCGCGTGAAGGGAACGGCGTCGTCGCTCACGCGAGCTGCGCCAGCGCCGCCAGCGCGTCGCCACTCACGCGCTGTACGGTCCAGTCGCTCATCGCCGTCGCGCCAATGGAGCGGTAAAAGCGAATGGCGTCCGCATTCCAGTCCAGCACCGACCACTCCACGCGGCCATATCCGCGCTCCACGGCGAG
>JBBSVF010000279.1:0-4378 GCA_038233745.1 Gemmatimonadales bacterium | reverse complement strand
GGGCATCGACGAAGTCAACATCGACGCCATGACGGGCAAGCTCGTGAGCAAGCAGCACGAGACGCCGAAGGCCGAGAAGGCCGAAGCGAAGGTTGATGCCAGGGAAGCGAAGGCCGTCGCGAAGGAAGCGAAGGCCGACGCAAAGGCCGCGAAGAGAAAGCCGTAATACGCGGTTTTGGACGGATCGAGCGGCCTGCCCGTTGAGTGTGCACATGCAGGCCGCTCAGTTCACCGTGGAACTCCGCGGCTCATTTCACGGGCACGGGCTCCGGAGGATGCTCGCGCAGCGATACACGCTCGCCACATTGGGCGCCGCACGCTAATCTCGGCTGTCACTCCCTGACGCGGTCGTGGGGTGGCGCGCTGGACAGCACGAATCCGTCTCAATGAGCACGCGGTCCGTCACCCCCAATCTCGAGCTTCCCAATCACCTCTCGCCTGCTCCTTCCCGCCTCCATCGTCGCCGCCCTGCTCGCAGGGCTGCTGCTGCGAACGCTCGGCGCATCCGGCCTGACCATCGCGCATGGCGTGGAGCCGGCGGGCACACTCTGGCTCAACGCGATCAGGGCGACGGTGATTCCGCTCGTGGTGTCCACGGTGGTCGTGGGCGTCGCAAACGCAGGCGATGGACGCGTGCTGGGACGCATCGGGTGGCGCGCCCTCGGCGTCTGTCTCGGGATGCTGGCGGTGAGCGCCCTCCTTGCATGCGTGATCGTCCCTCCCCTGCTCACGCTGCTGCCGCTGGACAGCACCATGCTGGGCGCCCTGAGCGCACGCGGCGGCGCACCGGCGAGCGTGGTCCCGATTACGGCGGCCGCCTGGTTCGCTGGGCTGCTTCCCGCCAACGTGATCCGCGCCGCGGTGGACGGCGCACTGCTGCCACTGGTGCTCTTCGCTATTCTCTTCGGCCTGGCAATGCGCCGCGTTCCCGAGGATCAGCAGCGGTCGTTGCTTCTGTTCTTTCGTGGCATCGAGTCGGCCATGCTGGTGCTGGTGCGATGGATGCTCGTGCTCGCACCGGTGGGCATCTTCGCCCTCACGCTGCCCATCGCGGTCGACGCCGGTGCTGCACTCGCCGGCGTGATGCTCTGGTACGTGGTGGTGGTTGCGGCGGTGAGCATCGCCATCGTCGCGCTGTGCGCAGTGGTGGCGGTGAGCACAACCCGCGCGCCAGCAGTCGCACTCATGAAGGCCTTCGCGCCAGCACAGTTGATCGCGTTTACTTCGCGCTCCTCACTCGCCTCACTCCCCACCATACTGCAGGCGGCCGAACAACTGGCCTTTCCGTGGACGGTGTCATCGGTGTTCATGCCCCTCGCGGTGGCCACGCTCCGAATTGCCGGCGCCGCGGGCATCGTCACGAGCGTGCTGTTCCTGGGGCATCTTGGTGGCGTCGCGATCAGCGCCGGTCAGCTGGCCGGGCTCGCGGCCACCTCGGTGTTGCTGAGCTTCAGCATTCCCGGCATTCCCGGCGGCAGTGTGCTGGTGCTGGCTCCGCTACTGATGACGTACGGCATCCCCTCTGCCGGACTGGGCGCCCTCCTGGCACTGGACACGATTCCCGACATGTTCCGCACACTCACCAACGTCACCGGCGATCTCGCCGCGGGCACCGTACTCGCGCGTTTCCAGGAAGGCGACGCGCCAATGGACGGGTCATTCCCCTCACCCCCCGCGAGCCCTACGTTTTCCGCATGACGTTTCACGACACGCCCGTGTTTCCCCGCGGTTTTCGCTGCGCCAGCCGCAACGTGGGCCTCAAGCCGCAGGCGCGGGATCTCTCGCTCTTCGTAAGTGATGTGGACGCGCAGGCCGCCGCGGTATTCACCCGCAACCATTTCCCGGGCGCGCCGATCATCCTCGGCCGCGAGACGATCCTGGGCGGCGTGCTGCGCGCGATCATCGTGAACAGCAAGGTGAGCAACGTGGCCACCGGCGAGGCTGGCGTCGCCACGGCACGACGCATGGCCGCCGCCGCCGCGCGGGAAGTGGGCACCACGCCCGACCGCGTGCTGGTGAGCTCCACTGGCGTGATCGGCGTGCAGCTCCCCATCGAGAAGGTGGAGAGGGGCATTCCCGGAATGGCCGCGGAGCTGGTGGCCGATCCCATGGTGGGCGCCGAGGGGATCATGACGACGGATACGTATCCGAAGGCAATTTCCTGTTCGGTGGGCGATGCAACCATCACCTGGGTGGCGAAAGGCGCGGGCATGATCGCGCCGAACATGGCCACGATGCTCGCCTACATCTTCACCGACGCCGACCTGACTGCCGCGACTCTCGATCGCATGCTGCGTGTCTGCGTGAATACCACACTCAACATGCTCTCGGTGGATGGCGACACGAGCACGTCGGACACGTGCGTGATCATGGCGAACGGGCACGCCGGCGCGGTGGATGAGGACGCATTTATCACGGCGCTGCGCGAAGGGTGCGTGCGCATGACGGAGCTGCTCGCGCGCGACGGTGAAGGCGCGACACGAATGCTTCGCACCACATGCAAGGGTGCCGCGAGCGATGACGACGCACGTCGCGTCGCCCGGTCGCTCGTGGAATCGCCGCTGATCAAGACCATGGTGCACGGTGCCGATCCCAACGTTGGCCGCATTCTCATGGCGGTTGGCAAGTGCGTGGAGGTGCGCGTGGAGCCTGCACTCACGAACGCCTGGGTCAACGGGCATCAGGTGGTGCGCAACGGCGCCCGCGAGAGCTTCGAGGAAGCCACCGTCCGCGAGGCGCTCAGCGGCGAAGTGGTGGACATCGTGGTGGACCTCGGACTTGACACCTCCTCGGCCACTGCGTGGGGCTGCGATCTCACGAAGGGCTACGTGGAGGAGAACGCTGCGTACTATTCGTCGTGAGCGTCTCGAACGGTGCGGGACGGCGCGCACGTCCCTCCCCGCCCTGCCGACGTTTCCGTACAATGAAGTCTCCTCCAGCATCGCCATGACATCATGACCTACGTCATTCTCGCCATCCTCGTCGCCCTCGTCACCTTCTTCCTCACGGCCTCCCTCAAGGTGATCGGGCAGGCCGAGGTGATGGTCATCGAGCGGTTCGGCCGGTTCGATCGTGTCGCGCGATCAGGGCTGAATATTCTCATTCCGCTCGTGGAGCGGCCCAAGGCCATCGACGTGCGCTACTTCGAGCAGGGGGCCGCGGGGGTGAAGAAGATCACCTCGGGCTCCACCACGCGCATCGACCTGCGCGAACAGGTGCTCAACTTTCCGAGCCAGCCGGTGATCACCAAGGACAACGTCACCATCGACATCGACGCGGTGCTGTACTACCGCGTGGCCGATCCCCAGAAGGCCACGTATTCGGTGCAGAATCTTCCGTACGCGCTGGAGACGCTCACCAAGACCACGCTCCGCAACATCGTGGGCGAGATGGAGCTGGACTCCACGCTGGCCAGCCGCGATGCGATCAACACCCGCATGCGCGACGTGATCGAGGAGGCCGCGATCGGGTGGGGCGTGGATCTCACGCGCGTGGAGCTGCAGGCCATCGAACCGCCGCGCGACATCCAGCAGTCCATGGAGTTGCAGATGCGCGCCGAGCGTGAGCGTCGCGCCGCGGTGACGAATGCGGAGGCGGGCAAGCGCGCGGCCATTCTGGAGGCGGAAGGTGTCCGCGAGTCGCAGGTGCGGCGCGCGGAAGGTGAGAAGGACGCGGCGATCCTGCGTGCGCAGGGCCTGGCGACGGCGCGGCTGGCCATGGCGGAGGCGGAAGCGGAGGCGATCGAGCGCATTACCGCAGTACTGCCCGAGGGTCAGGCGGCGATGTACCTGCTGGGCCTCAAGTACATGGAGGCGCTGCCCAAGCTCACCGAGGGCAAGGGGACGACGATCTTCCTGCCCGCAGAAGCCACTGGCGTGATGGGTGCGATTGGCGGATTGCGGGAGATGTTCACGCGCACCGCAGGCGGGGTTGCGGCGACGCCGTCTGCGCCGCCACGACGGCCGGCCCCGGCGCCGGCGCCCGGGTCGATTGGATTGCCTCCGGGCCTCGATTCGCTCGTGCGACCGGACGACGAGTCCACGAAATAATGGTGGGAGGCTGATCGGTGGCTGCTGTGACGAAGGAGCGCGCGGAGCGGATTGCGCGCGGCCATGCCTGTGAGCGGTGTGGCGAGTATACGATCAAGCGCCTGAGCGTGAAGCCCGCGCTGCCGGCGATCGCGGAGACATTGAAGGCCGTGTGGTTGGCCACGAAGATCTGCGGCGTGTGCGAGCTGCAGCAGGAGCTGGGGATCGACGACGAAGGGGACATCGTGTTCGTGGGGTGAGTGGCGGTCACAGACCGGTCATCCGGAGCGCAGAAAGTCATCCTGAGCGCAGCGAAGGATCTGCAGGTGCAGGTCCTTCGCTGCGCTCAG
>JBBSVF010000278.1:0-4395 GCA_038233745.1 Gemmatimonadales bacterium | reverse complement strand
GGCTGCCTGCGCAAGGGGCGGAAAGCTTCCACCAGTCGAGGCAACCTGCATCGACCGGCCTCGTCCACCCACTCCCGCAGACGGCAGCGGGGAGCCTGATTCCCTAGGCTCCCCGCCAGTGCGCCCTCTCGGAATCGAACCGAGAACCTACTGATTAAGAGTCAGTTGCTCTAACCAATTGAGCTAAGGGCGCTCACCCTACTCATCCATGGCGCGCCAGGAGGGAATCGAACCCCCGACCCACAGCTTAGAAGGCTGTTGCTCTATCCAACTGAGCTACTGGCGCTTCCTTCGCAGCAGGCCCTCCGCTCCCTCGAGCCTTCCCGCCAGATCGGGGCGCCCGGATTTGAACCGGGGACCTCCTGCTCCCAAAGCAGGCGCGATACCAGGCTACGCTACGCCCCGCATGAGACACGCACAATAGCGAGTCCCCGCCGCATGGTCAACTGCCTCCCACGCCTGGCAATGCCACCGCATTCAGCAACGCCTCGAATGCCCGTCCCCGATGACTCACCTGTTGCTTTTCCACGATCCCGGCCTCCGCGAGCGTCTTCCCCAGCTCGTCGGCCAGGAAGTGGGGATCGTATCCGAAGCCCTCGGTGCCTCGCGCATCGGCGATCACCCGCCCCCTCACCTCGCCCCGACGCACGATCGCCTCGCCCCCATCCACATATGCCGCGGCGCAGATGAACCGCGCTGCCGCGCCCTCCCGTCCATCAAGCGCGCGCAGGAGCGCCACGTTGTTTGCCGCATCCAGTGCCGCGCCGTGCAGCGCAGCACCGCTGAACCGCCGGCTGCGCACGCCCGGCGCACCGCCCAGCACGTCCACCGCCAGCCCCGAATCATCCGCGACGACCACCCGTCCCGGCAGCCGCTCCGCGAAGTAGCGCGCCTTCGCCAGCGCGTTCTCCTCGAAGGTGTCGAAGCACTCGATCTGCTCCTCTGCCTCTGCCTCTTCCACACATCCGGCTTCGGCGAGATCCTCCACGGCAATGCCGTGACCGGCAAACAGCGCGCGCAGCTCGCGCAGCTTCCCCGCGTTTCGCGTCGCCAGCACCCACGCGTCACTCACTCGTGCCTCACAGACCAAGTGCACGCTGCTGGAGCGTGTCGAGTGTACGCAGACCCGACTGCGCAAGCTCCAGCAGTGCATCGAGTTCTGCACGATCGAAGGTGTTGTTCTCCCCGGTGCCCTGCACCTCCACGAACCGTCCCTCGCTGCTCATCACCACGTTCATGTCGACGTCGGCCACGACGTCCTCGACATACTCCAGGTCGAGTCGGGGTTCCCCACCGATGACCCCGACACTCACTCCCGCCACGCGACGTTTCACCGGCGTGCGCTTCAGCTTGCCCTGGCTCACCATCCAGTCGAAGGCGTCCACCACGGCCACCGACGCACCGGTGATCGCCGCGGTGCGTGTGCCGCCATCCGCCTGCAATACATCGCAGTCTACCTTCAAGGTGTACTCGCCCCACTTGAAGTCGTCGAGCATCGCGCGAATGCTGCGGCCGATGAGCCGCTGGATCTCCTGCGTGCGGCCACCCAGCTGCCCGCGCTCCCGCTGCGTCCGCGTCTTCGTCGCCCTGGGCAGCATCGCATACTCGGCGGTGAGCCAGCCTTCGCCACGTCCACGCTTCCAGCCGGGGACGCCATCCTCCACCGAGGCGGTGCAGAGCACCCGCGTCTGCCCGAAGGCAATGAGACACGAGCCTTCCGCATACGCGGCCACGCCGCGCTCCATGCTGACATCGCGGAGCGCATCGGGTGCACGGCCGGTACGGACAGGAGCAGCACTAGTGTGAGCCACGGAGCTTCCGGATGATGGAGGTGGTGGACTGATCTGGCGTGAGCGGTATGACGTGCACGTCTCCCCCGCGCGCGCGCACTTCGCGCGCGCCAACGATGGTGGCTTCGGTATAGTCACCGCCCTTCACGAGGACATCGGGTTCCAGCGCTGTGAGGAGATCGATGGGTGTGTCGCCGGAGAACAGCACGACGCAGTCCACCATGCCAAAGGCAGCGAGCACATATGCGCGCTCCGATTCTGAACGCACGGGTCGATCGCTCCCCTTGAGTCGCCGCACCGACTCATCGTCATTGACGCCGACGATGAGCGCGTCCCCGAAACGACGCGCTCCCAGCAGCACGTCGACATGACCGGGGTGCACGAGGTCGAAAACACCATTCGTGAACACCACGCGTCCCGTTTGCGACGCGCGCCAACGTCGGGCGTCGTCCGGCGTGCGGATCTTCACGAGCGGATCGGGGAACGGATCACTCAAAAGATGCCTTCGGCGTGCGGATTGAATCGGACTTCGCGCACCATGCCGGGCAGTTCGATATGGACATAATATTCCGACTCGATTTCGATATGCCGTCCGTCCCGTTGCACCGTCGCTTCGCCAGCGGCCTCGGGCAACTCGAGGGAATCGGCTTTGGTCCGCAGGTGCCGCAGGATCACCGGATCGCCATTGTGCGCGGCGAACCGCACTTCCTGTCGCATGGCGTCCTGATACTCGAAGAAACGCCAGTAGTGCTCTCCGGCATTGATGCCGAAGTAGAGCACCGCCGCGATCATGAGCAGCGTGAACAGGCAGCCGAGCGAACTGCGGCCGTGTCGAATGTTCACCATTGGGATTGCGCCCCCTCGACGATGTCATTGACGATGCGCTTGATGGCCTCGCGCCGCCCTCCCGCCTCATCGCGCTCGGCGTATTCGCCCTCCGCGCGCAAGCCCTTGCGCTCCCACAGGGTCTTGCCGGTCGTCTGATCCAGGATCTGCACGTCGAGCGTCAACTGCAGCTTGCGCCGCGACGTCACCGCCTGCTCGGGATTGGCACTGTAGCCGACGGGCACGTCGAGATCGTACACCCGAATCACGCCTCGCACGAGCGCGTCGGCGCGAGACTCCGGGGCATCGCGCACTCCGAGCCGCTGCTGCAGCTCCTTGCGCATGGCGTCGAACAGCTCCTGGGTGAGCCCCGGGGCCGGTGTCTCATTGTCGAAGGGGAGAATGGCCAGCGTGTGTACATGATCCGGCAGACCACCGCCAGCAAATCCATAGTGCGGCACGCAGGCGGTCCCCAGCAGCAGGACAAGCGCGAGCGTCGCGCTAGAAGTGCCAGATCGACGGATCGAACGAAGCGACGGCATCAGAGCGTTGGATGACGAGCGAGAGACGACGGCGGGCCGTTTCGTTCCGGTATTCCACCGTGGTCGGGGAGGATCGTGCAACCCATTCCTGCAGGCGGTCGCCGTCCACCCGCTCGAGCCGCAGCAGAGTATCGGCGGAAAAGGTGGCGCGCCATTGCACTGGCGCCCCAATGTCGGCTCTGAGCAGCGCCCCGTCAACGCGCACGAGCGTATCCGCGAGCGACGGCACCTGGAATCGGCCGAGCGCGGCCCAGAGCAATGCGCGCGGAGGAATCAGCCGGCGCACCAGGTCTGGCCCGGGCACCTGCAGTGAATCGCCGATGAGGATGGCGGCGCCGCTCCCGAACCCGCCGGCGAGGAAGAAGTCCATGCGCACGCTATCCGGTGACGCAATGCGTGCGACCCCATCGCCGCGGGCGGTGAGTTCGCCGTCGTCGAGTTGCCAGGTGAAGCCGATGAATCGGCGCCCGCCCGGGAGCGTCCCGACAGGAATCTGGCGGGGCGAGGCGGTGACGCCGGGCAGTGTCCCGACGCGCGGCGGCCGACATGCGACAAGCACGCAAGCGAGACCAAGCAGGACAACGCGACTATTCGACAGTGACACGAAGGATTCGATCTCCCTGCACGAGGGCGTCGAGGACCGCTGCGCCCTCGCGCAGCTGCCCGAACACCGTATACCCGCCGTCGAGATGCGGTTGCGCGGAATGCGTGATGAAAAACTGACTGCCGCCAGTGTCCGGACCGGACAGGGCCATCCCCACGGCACCGCGGCCATATTGCAGCCGGTTGAGCTCATCGCGAATGGCGTACCCGGGTCCACCATTGCCATCGCCGCGCGGATCACCGCCCTGCACCACGAAGTTGGGGACCACACGATGCCACCGCTGCCCATCGAAGTACCCCGCGCGGGCGAGGGAAGTGATGTTCCACACCGTGAGAGGCGCCTCCTCAGGGCGGAGCTCGATCCGCATCGTTCCTCGCTCAGTCTCGATGCGCAACACGGGACGCGAGTCCATGTCGCGTGCGCGCGCCTCGTACCACTCGAGCGACCGCGCGGAAGGCTGCGCGTCAGCCCACGCGGCGAATCGCGGAATGCGCGCGGCCGAGCGGCGCTCCAGTGGGTCGGCGGGGCGAACGATGCGCGAGAGCGCCGAGTCGAGCGCTGCTGGAAGCGAGGGCTGGCGGGCCACCACGCTGTCCGCAAGTTGCCAGAAGGCGAGTCGCGCATCCCCGTCGGT